>JBOHKF010000108.1:0-10502 GCA_050729015.1 Rhizomicrobium sp.
TCGATACGCGGGCGATCCGGGTCATGCTGGACGGCAATCCGGTCAAGCTCACCAGCCTGGAGTATCGCCTGCTTGCCTATCTCGCCTATCATCGTGGCCAGGTGGTGTCGCGCACCGAACTGATCGAACATCTCTACGATCAGGATTTCGATCGCGACTCCAACACCATCGAAGTATTCGTCGGCCGGCTGCGCAAAAAGCTCGACGCCAATCTGATTCAGACGGTGCGCGGGCTGGGCTACAGTCTGGAAGAGCCCCCTCTTGGAACGAAGCATTTTCAAGCCTAATTCGCTCGCCGCCCGCCTGATCGCCGCGGCGGCAATCTGGGCCATGCTGGCACTGGCGGTGGGGGGGTTCATTCTCTCGAACGCCTTTCGCAACGCGGTCGAGGACAATTTCGACACCGCGCTGGCCGGCGACATGGACGGGTTGATCGCCGCGGCCGAACCCGATCCCGAGGGCGGGCTGGTGTTGCAGGACCGTTTCGTCAACCGCGAGTTCGACCGGGTTTATTCCGGCCTCTATTACCAGATCAGGCCGGTTGCGCCCGGGCCCGGCGCCGAGATTTCGCGCTCGCTGTTCGACCGGGCCTTGAGCGTGATCGGCGGGCAAACGCGCGGCACCATAACCTATGGTTTCGCGATGGGCCCTGAAGATCAGCATTTGCGCGTGCTTTCCCGACGGGTGGAGTTTCCCGTGGCCCCGATCACCCAGCCCAACGACAAGGGCGCGTATATCTTCACCGTCGCCGGCGACCTTTCTGCCGTGCAAAGGGAAATCTCGGCCTTTAATGGCACGCTGATCTGGTCCTTTCTGCTTTTGGGTTTGGGATTGGTCGCGGCGGTGCTTCTTCAGGTGCGGGTGGGGTTGATGCCGCTTCGGCGCCTGCACCAATCGCTGGCGCGGATACGCGATGGCAGCGCCCAGCGGCTGGAAGGAGATTTCCCCGCCGAGATCGCGCCACTGGCGGCGGAGCTCAACTCCTTGATCGAGCATAGCAAGGAAGTTGTGGGACGGGCACGAACCCATGTCTCCAATCTCGCGCACTTTCTCAAGACGCCGTTGAGCGTCCTGGCGAGCGAAGCGCAGGCAGAGTCCGGCCCGCTGGCCGACCAGGTGCGCCGTCAGGTCGAGACCATGCGCCGGCAGGTGGACCATTATCTCGCCCGCGCCCGCGCCGCGGGCAGCGTCAATGTGCTGGGCAACCGCACCCCGGCCGCGCCGGTGCTGCGCGATCTGGTGCGCGTACTCGAACGCATTCATGCGGAGCGCCGGCTCACGATCGATTGCGACTGCCCGCGGGACCTCTGCTTTCGTGGCGAACGCCAGGATCTGGAAGAGATGGCGGGCAACCTGATGGACAATGCCTGCAAATGGGCGACGGGCCGGGTGCGCGTGAGGGGCTGGCGCGAGAGGGCACAGCTCATCTTGACCGTGGAAGACGATGGGCGGGGGCTCACCCCCGAGGACCGGGCACGCGTGGGCGCGCGGGGGGAAAGGCTGGACGAGCGGGTCCCGGGATCCGGGTTGGGCTTGGCCATTGTGCGTGACATTTCCAAGCTTTATGCGGGTTCCTTGACTCTGGAAGCCTCGCCCTTGGGGGGGCTCGAAGCCCGGCTCTCCCTGCCCGCCCTTTCCTAGATCCTCTCCAAGAGCAAGGCCGCGTTAACACTGTCAGGGCTAGGCTCGACCGCCAAAGACCATCGCCCAACCCATGACCCTGTCTGACAAATCCGGCGTATTGCGGAATTTTTTAGGCGCTTTGCCCGAGCAGGCGGCGAGCAAACTCGCCCGTGCCGTGGAGATGGACCGGCTGATGGACGGCACCGGACTGCCGCATGAGGCGATCCTGATGGGCTTGCGTTCCTCGCTGCGCAACGTGCGGCCGCCGTCGCGCACCCAGACGCCGCAACGGCTGTTCTGCCAGCCCTTCGAGGATCTGCTCTCCTCCGAAGCGCGGAGCGCGAAACAGAAAGGTGTAGTGGCGCGGGCCAGTGTCACCCCGGTCTGGACCTGGATCCTGGACGTGCTGCTGCCGCAGGAAGCGCAAAACTACATCCACGATGTCAAGGCGCTGATCCTTGCCGCAAAGCACGAGGAGGCGATCGCCCGTGCCGAGATTTTTTGCGCCGCGGCGGCCTCGGCCATGGGCGCAGCCTTTGCCGACACCACCGCGCTCAAGGCGCTGTCGAAGCGCCTGGGCCAGGATGCCCTCGCGGATGCGCGCGAGATGGCGCTGCTTCTTGCGGAAGGTCCCGAGATGCGCAAAGTCCAGGAAAGGTTGCCCAAGCCCCACCCCCGGCTCGCGGAAGATATCGTCTGGCAGTTGCGCGACAGTTACGACACGCTCATCGCCCGCAACCCCGATGCGGCCCCCTACGTAGCGGTAGTGGCAATGAACAGGCTGCAGCGTCCCTGCGAGGCGTTGCGTCTGCCGCTGCTGATCTGCCGCCAGACGGGCGACGCCCTGATCTCGCGAACCGACATGGGGTTGGTGGGTGAAATCCTGTTCGGCAGGATGGATTCGCTGCAGGGCGCCATCATGGCGGCCAAGCCCAATAGTTTCGATGCCGAGACGCTCTTGGCCCAGGTAGCAACCTTTTCCGATCTCTCCAGTTCGGTGGTGAAGGAGATCGAAGTGCGCCGTAATGGCCAGTGGGGCCAAAGGCTGCTCAAGGACCGGGCTGCGGTTGGCAATGTGATGGACGGGTTCATGGATCGTGCGGTCAAGGAGATAGTTCCCACGCTTCCGATGCAGAAAGGCACCAGCGATTTCTCAAGGCTCGCGCCGCCGGAAAAGCGGGTCGCCGCCTTCAACTATGCCCGGCTGGTAGGCGGCGCGCGGCGGTTCGCAGCGGCGGCCTCGTTCGCCGCCAAGCAGAAAACCACCTGGGAGGAAATCTCCAATCACCTTCGGCGCTACATTGAGGATGCGGTGAAGGAGTTGAAGAGACCGGACGGCGAAAGGCGCAAAATTGCGGAAGCGCAATTGAACTATTGCGCCGAGCTGGCGGCCGTCCTGTTCAGTGCCGAGGAAGCGGAACTGATCCATCGCCGGGTGCGCGCCGCTCAGACCCAGGCCGCATGAAGGACCCGAAAATCGCGGCACCTGAATGGCGGATGAATAAAATTCCGGGCCGGCCAAAATTTTCTTGATTTCCATCCTTGCGGTTGTGCCTTGAAGAGCCGCACACTTCATCCCGTCTGGACGGGCGCCGGATTTGAGAGGCCATGATTCGTACCGCGACCTTGACCGCGTTGACGGTGATGCTGATGAGCGCCGCGGCCTATGGCCAAAGCGCGCAAGCGCCCAATGGTCCGCCCACCGCGCTTTCCAATCCCGCTGGCGCGCCTTCTCCCTCGGCCGCGGGCTCTTCATCCTCGGCACCGACCGGTGCCGAGGATGAACGCTCCCGCGATTTCTTCTGCCGGCGCGATGCGGCGGCTCGAACCGGCTATGTGACTCCCGGCGAGGCCGCAAGCCACGCCCAGACGAACGGCACCGTCGGCGGCGCATTGGGCGGCGCTGCCTTGGGCGCCATCATCGGCGGTGCGTCAGGACATGCTGGCGTCGGCGCCGCCATCGGGGCAGGCGCGGGTCTGCTTGCGGGCAGCGCCATCGGCTCCGGCAATGCGCAAGTTGCGGCAAACGAAGTGGAGCGGAACTATGCCGCCGCCTACTATGCCTGCATGGGTCAGGGCGGGGCGGGTGATGCCGCGTATGCCTACGGGCCGCCACCGCCGCCCCCAGCCTATCCGCCCCCTCCATCCTATCCGCCGCCTGCGCCCTACTATGGTTCTTATCCTTATTATTCTTATCCTTATTATTACGGCCCCGGTTACTATAGGCCCTACTACGGCCCATCGGTCACGTTCGGCTTTGGTTTCGGCGGCTGGCACCGGGGCTTCCGCCGCTAGAAATTCCAGGCTAGAAATTCCAGAAAGTGTGCAGCGGTTTTCCGCGCCGGTGATCCGCCCTGACGTTGGGTCAGGCCGAATTAGGACGATCTGACACCTGTTGCCGGGTGCACCCGGGCTGTAAGGTCCCCTTCCCCGTTTGGATTTCGCATGCCGCCCAGGAACAATCCGGCCAGGCTCAACCCCCTGCAGTTGCGCACCCTGACGTTGCTGCAGGCGATCGCCCGCATTCCCGGCGCGTCCTGCCCCCTTCCCGGCGGCGATGTGGCGATAACCCAGTTTCCCCACGCTCATGGCGACCATTTCCATCTGGGCGAAAGCCTGGTTTCGTCCAAGGACGCCACGGGACTGGAAAATCCGACGGTTTGGAACGCACTTGGCCGCAAAGGAATGGTAAAATCGGAGTGGCCTCATCACCTTGCATTAACGCCCGAGGGACAGAGTTACGACACGGGCCTTGAAGACCGGATTCTACGCCATGGCGGACATTGAATGGCGATGAACGCAAAGAAGCGGCGCCGGCTTTATTTCGCGCTGTCGCTGGTGGCGGCGGGCGGCGTGCTTGCCGTGGCCATCGTCTATGAGCTGGGCAACAATGTGCTCTACTTCTACAGCCCCAGCGACGTGGCGGCCCAGCATGTCGAGCCGGGTGTGGCCTTCCGCATCGGCGGCCTGGTGGAGAAAGCCAGCATCCATCACGGTCCCGGCGCGGACGTCCGCTTTGTGGTGAGCGATGGGGCCCGCGCCGTGCCGGTGGATTACTATGGCGTCCTTCCGGCGCTGTTTCGGGAGGGTCAGGGCGTGGTTGCTACCGGAGCGCTTGGCGCGAATGGCGTTTTCAACGCCACGCAAATTCTCGCCAAGCATGACGCGAAATACATGCCGCCCGAAGTCGTGGCGGCGTTGAAACGGACCGGACGCTGGAAAGAAGGCGGCGAATGAGCGGACAGGCAACTCATGCTGGGTGAATTGGGCCAGCTCGCGCTTTGCTTTGCGCTGGCGCTTTCGCTGGTGATGGCGGGCTCGGGCCTTCTGGGCGCCAGGGAAGCGGGGGTTCAGGTGGAGCTTGGCCGGAAAGTGGCTTCCGCCTCGACGATGGGCCTGCTGGTGTTCGTGGCGCTCGCTTTCGGCATCCTGGTGATGGCTTTCGTCACCTCCGATTTCTCGATTGCCGATGTCGCAAACAATTCGCACACGCTCAAGCCGCTGATTTACAAGATTACCGGGGTCTGGGGAAACCACGAGGGCTCCATGGTCCTTTGGGTGCTGGTGCTGGCGCTTTATGCCGGCGCGGTGGCCCTTCTGGAGCGCGGCGGCGCGCGCCTCACCAGCGCCGCCTTGGGCGTTCAAGGGGTGCTGGCCGCCGCCTTCCTTCTGTTCATCCTTTTCACTTCCAACCCATTTCTGCGGCTGGACCCTGCACCTTTCGAAGGCGCGGGCCTTAATCCCTTGCTCCAGGACCCGGGCTTGGCGGTGCACCCGCCGATGCTCTACGCGGGCTATGTGGGGCTTTCGGCGACCTTCTCCTATGCCGCCGCGGCCTTGCTGGTAGGCGAACGGGGCTGGGCGAGAGCGGCGCGGCCCTTCATGCTGATCGCGTGGATGGCATTGACCTGCGGCATCGCGCTGGGAAGCTGGTGGGCCTATTACGAGTTAGGCTGGGGCGGGTTCTGGTTCTGGGACCCGGTCGAGAATGCCTCGCTGATGCCCTGGCTGGTGGCGACCGCGCTGTTGCATTCGGCACTGGCCACCGAGAAAAGCGGCGCCTTCCGCACCTGGACGCTGCTGCTTGCCATCGCCGGCTTCTCCTTGAGCTTGATCGGCACCTTTCTGGTGCGCTCGGGCGTGCTGTCGTCGGTGCATGCGTTCGCTTCCGATCCCAGCCGCGGATTCTTCATCATGGTGCTGATCGTCTGCGCCATCGGCGGCGCCCTCGGTTTGTTCGCCTGGCGCGCGCCGAGTTTGCAAGGCGGCGCTGCTTTCGAGACGGTGAGCCGGGAAAGCGCGCTGCTGCTCAACAATGTCTTCCTGGTGGCAAGTTGCGCGGCGGTGTTCGCCGGCACCATCTATCCCTTGGCGTTGGATGCGCTGACCGGAGAAAAGATTTCCGTAGGTCCCCCCTATTATGCGCTGACGTTCGCGCCCATCTTCTTGGCGCTCCTTCTGCTGGTTCCGTTCGGACCGAAATTGGGTTGGCGGCGCGGCGATCTCAAGGCCAGCTTGCGCGCGCTTGGTCCGGCAGTCGGCATGGCCGGCGTGGCCGCCATCGCGGTGCTCGCGTTCGTCAGTCCGAAGAGCTTAACCGGGGCGCTGGCATTCGCGATCGCCGGTTGGCTGATCGGTGCCAGTATTCTCGATGTCCTGAAGCGCCGTGGCGCGCGCGCCAGCGCTTTCGCTGCGGCTCTGGCGCACGCCGGGCTGGGCATCACCTTGATGGGCGTGACCGCGACCTCGCTATGGCGCTCCGAGGCGCTGGAGGTGCTGGGACCGGGCGATACCATGACGGTCGGCCCTTATACCTTGCGCT
The DNA here is from genome assembly GCA_050729015.1 of Rhizomicrobium sp. Classification (GTDB taxonomy): domain Bacteria; phylum Pseudomonadota; class Alphaproteobacteria; order Micropepsales; family Micropepsaceae; genus Rhizomicrobium. The sequence goes on from JBOHKF010000108.1 coordinate 6,446, forward strand.
TTGACGGCGTGAGCCAAGTCCAGGGTCCCAACTACCAGGCCTCGGAAGCCCATCTGGCGCTTCTCGATCATGGCCGGGTGACGGCGGTGCTGACACCGCAGGCGCGCGTCTATCCTGTGGAAGGCCAGGAGGTTGCCGATACCGCCATTCGCACAACGGGGTTCAGGGATCTTTATCTGGCGCTTGGCGACGATCGTGGCCACGGTCGCTGGACGGTCCGCGCCTATGTGAGTCCGCTGGCGCCCTTCATCTGGCTGGGAGCACTGGTCATGGCTCTGGGCGGTGCATTAAGCCTGTGGGGGCGGTTGCGGGTGAAATTCCCCGCACCTTTGCTCGAACCGCAGCCGGCCGAATGAAGCGCCTCGTTCTAGCCCTGTTTCTGCTCCTCCCACTGTGCGCGCCGGCTGTCGCGCTTCCGGTGCCCGGTACCTTCTCCAATCCTCAACGCGAAACCCGAGCGCGTGCCCTGCAAAGGCAATTGCGCTGCCTGGTCTGCCAAGGTGAGAGCATTGACGAATCCCAGGCACCTTTGGCGGCGGAGCTTAGGCAACTGGTCCGCCGGCAGATCGCAGAAGGAAAGAGCGATCAGCAGATCAAAGCCTATCTCGTCGCACGTTACGGCGATTTCATTCTTATGGAACCTCCACTCCAGCCGGATACCTATGTTCTATGGCTAGCCCCCTTCGTAGCGCTGTTGGGCGCGGGCGGTGTTGCCTTCTGGGTCATCCGCCGCTCGCGGCCGGCCGATTCCCTAATCCTCTGACCCTTTATTGGGTTTAATAAAACTGTGAGGAACTGGTAAGAATGGAAGCGTATCCCCATATTGACGGAAAACCTCGGGGAGGACGAGCCATGAGGTCCTCAAGGAGCGCACGATGCAGACGGACGATCCCAAAGCCCCGCAACAATCCCCTCTTCGCCGGATGCGCCTTTTGGCCATGGGAAGCGCGGCTGCGATCCTGGTAGTCGGGCTGGGCGCGTTCGCGCTCTTGCCACGCGCCAATTCGGTCTCGGCCGTACCCAGGCTTCAACTTGTCGCCAACCAGACTCCCACGCATTCGACGCCGCGCATGTTGGAGAGCTCATCACCTTTCAGCTTTGCCGACCTGGTGGAGCGGGTTTCTCCCGCCGTGGTTTCCATCACGGCGGAGACCATGACCACCGACGCCGATCTCGACGATCAGCAGGAGAACCTGCCCGAGCCGTTCCGCGACCTCTTCAATCAGTTCAACCAACAGCATCCGCAAGTGCCGCACAAGGCCATCAGCGCCGGCTCCGGGTTCATCATCGACAAGTCGGGCCTGATCGTCACCAACAACCATGTCGTGGAGGATGGCAAGAAGATCGACGTCAAGCTTCCCGACGGACGCAACTTCGAAGCCAAGCTGATCGGCACCGATCCTGCCACCGACATCGCGCTGCTCAAAATCAAGGCCGACAAGCCGCTTCCGACCGTGGAATTCGGCGACGACCGGCAATTGCGGGTGGGCGATTGGGTGATCGCGGTGGGCAACCCGTTCGGGCTCTCCAATTCGGTCACCGCGGGCATCGTCTCTTCCATCGGCCGTGACATCGGCACCGGGAATTATAACGACTTCATCCAGATCGACGCGCCCATCAATCGCGGCAACTCGGGCGGCCCCACCTTCGACCTGCGTGGCCAGGTCATCGGGATGAATTCGATGATCTTCTCGCCCTCGGGCGGCAGTGTGGGCATCGGCTTCGCCATTCCGGCATCCACCATTCATGATGTGGTGGCGCAGCTTCAGGCTCATGGTCACGTTTCGCGCGGCTGGCTTGGCGTGGAGGTTCAACCGGTGACGCCGGAAATAGCGGCATCTCTGGGAATCAAGGATGCCAAGGGCGCGTTGGTGGCCGACGTCATCCCCAACAGCCCCGCTTCCAAGGCGGGCTTCGAGCAGGGCGACATCATCACCACCGTCAATGGCCAGTCTGTCGAAGACAGCCGGGATCTCATGCGCAAAGTGGCTTTGGTTCCGTCGGGCCAGATCGCGAGCTTCTCGGTCGAGCGCAGCGGCCAGGCGAAAATGCTGAGGGCCGATATCGGCTTGCGGCCGAACGAAAACGTGGCGGCGAACATGTCCGGCACGCCGGCGGCACCGGCGGCGACCGGTAATGCCATGGGCTTGGGCCTGGCGGCGCTGACGCCCGAGGCGCGCAAGGCTTACAATGTCGCGGACGACACGGCGGGCGTGGTCATCACCAAGGTGGATCCCACCAGTGATGCGGCCGACAAAGGCCTGCAGCCGGGCGATGTGGTGCAGAAGATCGGCAACCGCATGGTCCACACCCCAGCCGACATCCAGTCCGGAGTCGCCGAGGCCAAGAAGGGCGGCCGCAAGAGCGTGCTGCTTCTGGTCGCGTCCGCGCAAGGCGGGTCCCGGTTCGTGGCCATCGAGATCGGGGCCACCTGAAATGGAAATCGGGCGGGAGGGTGAAAACTCCCGCCCGGTCCCCCCCGCGCCGGTGGCCGGTTCGTCCCCCCCCACCCCCCGCCGCCGGCGCGGACCCAATGTTGGAAAGGAGCACGGTAGGCATGCGAATTCTCGTCGTTGAGGACGATCTGGAAGCCCAGCGCTATCTGGTTCAAGGGCTGAAGGAATCGGGCCATGTCGTGGATGACGCCGCCGATGGCGATGTCGGGCTGTCGTTGGCTTTGTCGCGCCCATACGATGTCGCCATAATCGACCGCATGCTGCCCAAGATGGATGGGCTGGGCGTTGTCGCCGAGATGCGCGAGCATGGCAATGTCACGCCGGTTTTGTTCCTTTCCGCCCTTTCCGAAGTCGATGAACGGGTCAAGGGCCTCAAAGCCGGCGGCGACGACTACCTCACCAAGCCTTATGCATTCGTCGAGCTTCTGGCGCGCATCGATGCCCTGATGCGGCGGCGCTCGCCGGTTGCGGTCAAGACCCGTCTCGGGGTCGGCGATCTCGAACTCGATCTTCTGACCCGCGCCGCCAAGCGCGGCGCTCAGGTGATCGACCTTCAGCCGCGCGAATTCCGCCTGCTTGAGTATCTGATGCGCCATGCCGGTCAGGTGGTGACCCGCACCATGCTGCTCGAAAGCGTCTGGGAATATCATTTCGATCCTCAGACCAATGTGATCGACGTGCATATCTCGCGGCTTCGCGCCAAGATAGACAAGGGTTTCGACACCCCGCTGTTGCACACCGTTCGCGGTGCCGGCTATATGATTCGAGCGCGCTGACATGCCGGGGCGATGATGCGGACGGGTTTCCCCCTTCTCCACACGCAAGCGTTCCGTATCGTCCTTGTTTACGTCCTGCTGTTCGCGCTTTCCGTCAGCGCCCTGCTTTTCTTCACCTATTGGAACACCAGGCGCACGCTGGATGCCCAGACCGACCAGATCATCGAGGCGGAGATCACCGGCCTTTCCGAGCAATATCAGCGGCTGGGGCTGCGAGGCCTCGCCGAAAGCGTGATGAGCCGCTCGCTCCACGGCGGCGAGGCGCTTTATCTTCTTACCGACGAGGCCCATCGCCCGATCGCCGGCAATCTCACTCTATGGCCGTCGGTCACCGCCAATGGCGGCAATTTCGTGGAGTTCGATTACGAGCGCAGCATCAACGGCGTGGCCGGGACGCGTCGCGCCCGCGGGCGCATTTTCACGGTGGCCGGAGACTTCGACCTGCTGGTGGCGCAGGATATGCATGATCGCGATGTGACCCAACGCATGTTCACCACCACGCTGCCCTGGACGGTGGGTTTGATCCTGGTGTTCGGCCTTCTGGGCGGTGGCCTGATGAGCCGCAACATGCTCAAGCGCCTCGATTCCATCAATCGCGCCTCGGGCGAAATCATGGCCGGCAATCTCACCAAGCGCGTGCCTGTGTCCGGCAATCGTGACGAGTTCGATCGGCTGGCGGAGAATCTCAACCGCATGCTCGACCGCATCGAGCGGCTGATGAAGGGCCTGCGCGAGGTCACGGACTCGGTGGCGCACGATTTGCGCACCCCCCTCAATCGCCTGCGCAACCGGCTGGAGGAATCCCTGGCGCGCCTGCAGGCCGAG
>JBOHKF010000109.1:0-1599 GCA_050729015.1 Rhizomicrobium sp.
GTCCAGCACATTGTCGAGCGAGCCGCGTATGCAGAGGAGGTCATGCTCCCCGCAGAACGCGGCAATCGCATCGTCACTGGGGTTGGTCGAGGTGGCGATGACGACCCTTGAGACCATGTGGCACTGACGGAGACGATGAACGATGTGCCAAAGCAAGGGCCGGCCGGCGATGGGCGCCAGAACTTTTCCAGGCAGGCGCGACGAACTCATTCGGGCCTGCACCACCGCCACTGCCGGACCGCGGCCGGCCATCAGGCAGGAGTCCAGCTATCGCGGAGGTGGCGCAAGGGGCGAAGACCATCGGCAGGATCGGCGCGCCAGTCACGGTCGGGCAGTTCGGCCGGCACCGGCTCCTTATAGCCCCTGCCGTCCGCGCTGAGACCCTCGCGTATCCTACGAATGACGGGGCCGATCTCGTCGGGAAGCCAGCAATGCCCGCTGGCATATTCCGCCCCTGCGCCATCCAGGTCGAGATGGATCTCGATCGTGCTCGCGTTCCAGCGATGGACCGCGCGCTCGATGACGGCAGGGCACCGTGTGTGATCGGACCATCCTACAGAGACGCCGGTTTCGCGCCGGATGGCTTCGATGGCGGAAAGATTGGCCTGTTCCAAAGGCGCCGGATAAGCCGATACACAATGCAGGACGGTGATGTCCTGGGCGCCGCTTTCTTTGAGTGTCGCAATCGCTTCGTTGATCTCGGCGAGCGTGCCCATGCCGCTGGAGACGATGACCGGCTTTCCGGTTCTGGCAATTGCCTTGTGCAAGTCGCTCCAGAGCAGCTCGTATGACGCGACCTTGTAGTAGGCGACGTGAGGCTCAAGCTCCTTGACCGCCTCGAGGTAAAAGGGCGTGCAGGAGAACGCGACGCCCCTTTCCCGGCAGCGCCGGGCCAGGGGCTCCAGATGCTCCACCGGCAATTCCCAGGCCGTACGCCTTCGGTGCTGCTCGCTTTTCGCCAGAATCTCGGGTGCGAATAGTTCCGATACGCGAAAAAGCTGAAACTTGACAGAATCAAAGCCCAGATCCGCCGCCCTGTCCACGAAGTCCAGCGAACGGCTCAGATCTCGATTGTGATTGCTTGAGACTTCGGCGATGAAATGAACCAGGGGTTCCTCCCTAGAGCTGCTTTGAGGTTTGGACTTCATTGCCTCCCGCGCGCCCCATGACGAATTCCACGAGCTTCACCGCCTGTTCGGCGGCGGCCACAGCCTCCTCGCGCTTCGGGGCCACGGAAATCACGTAACCCACCCGCGACGGATGATTCTGGAGGGAAGCGATTTCCTCGCCCGGCCTGACCCAGACATCCACCTTCCGGACGTGCGGCATCGCTTGCGCAGCCTCGATGCCCCGAATCGTCCGCACTCTGCCTGGTGGCGGGAAGAAATAGCGCTGAGACGCCGCCCTATTGCGCGTGGGGTTGAAACGGGCATGATCGACCGGGTTGTCCACCGCCATATCGATCAGGATATCCACGATATCTACGCCGGTCGCCCAGGGCACCTTGTCATAGCAAAAATTACCGCCCGATAGACGCGCGGCAATCTCGATCACATAAGCCTTGCCATCGCCGCCGAAAACCAAGTCGCCTTTGGCGGG
>JBOHKF010000110.1:0-4744 GCA_050729015.1 Rhizomicrobium sp.
TCCCTGGAATTATCCCATGCAGATCGGCGGCCGGACGCTCGCCCCGGCCCTGGCGGTGGGCAATGCGGTGGTGGTGAAGCCGGCGGAGGAGGCAAGCCTTACGGTCCTGGCGCTGGCTCGGATCGCCCAGGAAGCGGGCCTGCCGGAGGGCGCGTTGAATGTGGTGACCGGATTGGGCGAGGAAGCTGGCGCGGCCTTGGCTGCCCATCCCGGCATCGACCATCTCTCCTTCACCGGCTCGCCTCCGGTGGGGGCACTGGTGCAGGCGTCTGCCGGACGCAACGCCGTGCCCGTGACATTGGAACTGGGCGGCAAGTCGCCTCAAATCGTGTTTGCCGACGCCGACCAGGATCGGGCGCTGCCCTTTCTGGTGAGCGCCGGTATCCAGAATGCCGGCCAGACCTGCTCGGCTTCGTCGCGCCTTCTGATCCAGACCCAGATTTATGACGAAGTTTTGGAAAAGCTGTCGCAACGTTACCGCGGCCTGAAAGTCGGGGCGGCGATGGACGATCTGGATGTCGGCCCGTTGATCTCCGCGCCTCAGAAATCGCGCGTCGAGGATTACATCGCCAGAGGCCGCCAGGACGGGTTGACGGTGGCTGCGCAAGGCATGATCGCCGCCGGCGCGCCGCGGGGCGGCCATTACATCGCGCCGCTGCTTTTCGCAGGCGTGAAACCGGAGCATCTTCTGGCGCAGGATGAAATTTTTGGTCCCGTGCAGGTGGTGATTCCCTTCGAGAGCGAAGAAGACGCCATCCGCATCGCCAATGGCACGGCCTATGGCCTGGTGGCGGGGGTCTGGACGCGCGACGGAGCCCGGGCCATGCGGCTGGCCAAGAGGGTTCGGGCGGGCCAGATCTTTGTGAACAATTATGGCGCGGGTGGCGGCGTCGAATTGCCGTTCGGCGGCACCGGCCGCTCCGGCCACGGCCGCGAAAAGGGTTTCGAGGCGCTTTACGCTTTCACGCGGCTCAAGACTGTCGCCGCCTTCCATGGCTGAGACGACGACGCGCCTCGGGAACAAGGTCGCCATCGTCACCGGCGGCGCTTCGGGATTCGGTCAAGGCATCGCGGAGCGCTTTGCTCGGGAAGGCGCCCATGTGGTGATCGCCGACATCAACGAAGGTGCGGCACGAGAAATCGCCAAGGAGGTGAACGGATTGGCGGTCCGCACCGATATCTCCGAGGACGCGGAGGTGAGGGCCATGGTCAAGGCCGCCACCGACAAATATGGCGCGGTGGATATCCTGGTGAACAATGCGGGCATCGGACACTCGCCACAGGCGCTTGACACCCTGGCCGAGGATGTCTTCGATCGCATCTTTGCCGTCAACGCCAAGTCGGTTTTCTTGACCGCCCGCGCGCTCGTGCCCGCCATGAAAGCCCGAAGGAAGGGCGCGATCCTGAACATCGCCTCCACGGGCGGGGTCAGCCCCAGGCCGAATCTCGCCTGGTACAATGCCTCCAAGGGCTGGATGATCGCTGCCACCCGCGCCATGGCGGTGGAACTGGCGCCGTTCGGCATCCGGGTCAACGCCCTCAATCCGGTGGCCGGCGAAACGCCGTTGCTTGCGACTTTCATGGGCCAGGACACGCCGGAAATCCGCGCCAAATTTCTCGCCAGCATTCCCCTGGGCCGCTTTTCCACGCCTGCGGACATTGCCGCCGCCGCCACCTTTCTTTGCAGCGACGAGGCATCCATGATCACCGGCGCGGCCTTGGAGGTGGATGGTGGGCGCTGTATCTGAGAAGACGCGAGGCACGGAACTCCTGCTGAAAGAGATCGAAGCGCGGGAAGACGAGATCGTCGCCCTCGCCCGTGACCTCATTCGCTTTCCTACTGTCAACCCCCCGGGGGACGCCTATCGTCCTTGCGCCGAATATCTGGGCGACCGCCTCAAGCGCCGCGGGTTCGAGATCGAATATGTGAGGGCCGAAGGGGCGCCGGGCGACAGCGATAGATATCCCCGCATCAATGTTTTGGCGCGCCGGGAAGGCCGCTCGCAAGGCGCGTGCGTCCATTTCAACGGCCACCTCGATGTGGTGCAGACGGGCGCCGGCTGGACGGTGGACCCGTTCGAGGGCGTGGTGCGCGAAGGCCGGCTTTATGGCCGCGGCGCTTGCGACATGAAGGGCGGGCTCGCCGCGGCGGTGGTGGCGATGGAAGCCTTGATCGATTCCGGCATCGGATGGCCGGGCGCAATCGAAATATCGGGCACGGTGGACGAGGAATCCGGCGGCTATGGCGGTGTCGCCTATCTGGCAGAGCGGGGATTTTTCTCCACGCCGCGGGTGGATCATGTGATTATTCCCGAGCCTTTGAATGTCGACCGCGTGTGCATCGGTCACCGCGGCGTCTGGTGGGCCGAGATCGAAACTTTGGGCCGCATCGCCCATGGCTCCATGCCGTTTCTCGGCGACAGCGCCATCCGCCACATGAGCGCGGTCTTGGAAAAACTCGAACGCGAGCTTTATCCCAAGCTGGCGGCACGCCGCTCGGACATGCCCGTGGTGCCGGAAGGCGCGCGAGCGTCAACGATGAACGTCAACTCCATTCATGGCGGCGAAGCGGAAGGCCATGGCGGATTGCCCGTCCCTTGCGTGGCCGATTCCTGCCGCATCGTGATTGATCGCCGGTTCCTGATCGAAGAACCCCTTGCCTCCGTCAGAAGTGAAGTGAAAGCTCTGCTGGACGGACTGGCGTCGCAACGTCCAGGGTTCAGGTACACGATGCGCGAATTGTTCCATGTTCAACCTAGCATGACCGATCGCAACGGGCCGGTCGCTTCGGCCACGGCGAACGCGGTTCGCCAGGTCCTCGGCCGCGAGCCGGAGATCGTCTGCTCGCCGGGGACCTATGACCAAAAGCACGTGGACCGCATCGGCCGGCTCCAGGATTGCATCGCCTACGGGCCGGGCGTCCTCGATCTCGCCCACCAGCCGGACGAATGGGTGGGTATCCGGGACATGTCGGATGCGGCCAAGGTGATGGCGCTCTCGGCGATGACACTTCTCATCCGCTGACCGGTCATCCGCCGACCGGCCGCTGCCTCTTGCGCAGTCCCGCATAGAGGGCGCTCGCGCTCAACAGGTAAAGCGGCCATTCAAGCATCCGATTGATGGAATCGGGAAGAACGAATGAGGCGGCGCCGAAGCTCAAGCCCGCCACCAGCGAGAAAGCCCGCCAAGGAAAGAGGAAGGGGCGCGCCCGCTTCCATTCTTGAAGCTCATCGTCCACAGACGGGGCCGGTGCCATCGGAAACATCGGTTTGGCCGCCGTGGCCGGGCAAGCGGAACATGGCGGCCTCTTTGCGCCTTGCCGAACGCGGCGGCCGAAGATGCGGGAATTTTCCATGGTCCAGGGACCGGATTTCGTGCCTTGCCGCTTGGCGACTGGCCGCTTGGCGGCCTGCTGCCGTGGAAGCGATCATCGCCTCATTCCCTCACCAAGGGCTTAAGCGAGGTGCCCCAATTTTAGGGTCTGAACGCTGTCAATCGCATGGCCGGGATGCGGGGGACCTTATTCCCAGCCGGCTTGCACAGCCCCGAGCAAGGAGTGGTTCTAAAAGAGCCCCCATCCCGGGCTTACAGGTCGCCGATATCCGTCTATAGTCGCCGATCAGGCGAAGGCTCACCTTGAGCCCGGCCAAAGAAGAGAGATTTCCGGGAAGGGAGAACATGTACAAAATAAGCTTTATCGCAGCGGCCTTGGTGGGCGTGTCCACACTGGCGTTCGCGCAGGCCGATGTCGCCACCGACATCACCCATGCGCAAATCGAGAAGGTGCTTAAGGACCAGCCCAAAGCTGTTGACCACACGCTGCGCGTGCTGGACCTGGGCTCCTATCAACTGTCCGTGGCAGTGGTCGAGCGCGGACCCACGGGCCGGCCGGCTCAGCGCCGCGCGGGTCCTCCGCCGGGAGCGGCCCAGGCCGAGCCTTGCGGTCTCAGCGCCGCACCCGCCGGCGCCAAGCTTGGTCCCAGGGGTATGATTTCGCATGACCAGACGACAGAGGCCTATATCGTGATCTCGGGTTCGGGCACGCTGGTTACCGGTGGTCAGATCCTCCATGGCCGGCGCTCGGGGCCGGATAGCGTAGTGACCAAGATTCTCAACGGTCCTTCCTGCAGCGGCCAAGCGGTCGGCGACTTCGTCACCCGCAAGCTGAATGTGGGCGATATCTCCGTGATCCCGGCCGGCGTCGCGCATGGCTGGACCGATATTACCAACCACGTTACTTATCTCAGCATACGTCCCGATCCCAACAAGGTCCTGGAGCACGGTTACGTCAATCCGGCGCTGAAATAGCATTCGCCATTGCAGCATGAACAGCCGCCGGAGAAATCCGGTGCTTGTGCTTTTTGAGCATTCCGGGATCGCGTGCGGTGCGGTCTTTTCTCCGGAATTCCGGCCCAACGCGCCACGCGCGCGCATTGCCAGCCTCTGTCCTCTGTGAAAAGCTTCCCAGCCACTTCCTGAGGCGGGGCCGCGCTCCGGTTCCTCGCCTCTTTGGCAACAAAGGGGAAAGAAATGTCCAGTCGAAAAGCTTGTCTTGCCTGGCTGTCATCGGCGGCAGCGCTGGCATTGACGTCATTTGCCTTTGCCAATCTTGCGGCTGCGCAAACGGCAAGCCAGCCGGAACATGGCCAGCCGTCCACCGCCAAAGGCGACTGGCCGATGTATTTTGCGGATCCTTCGGGCTCGCGCTATTCGCCCTTGGACCAGATCAACGCCTCGAACTTCA
>JBOHKF010000111.1:0-1667 GCA_050729015.1 Rhizomicrobium sp.
GTGTAATAGGGATGGAAGGGCACCGTGTCCTGGGGCGACTTCACGTCGATGCCGAGAGGATTGTTGTTTCCCGGCACGTGCAGCGCCCAAATGTGGAGGACGACCACGCCCGCAATGATGAAGGGCAGAAGATAATGCAGCGAGAAAAAGCGGTTCAGAGTGGCGTCGCCCACCGCGAAGTCGCCCCATAGCCAAGTGGTGATGGCGGTGCCCAGATGGGGAATGACCTGGTCAATGGAGGAGAACAGCGAGGTTATGACGGTAGCGCCCCAGAACGACATTTGGCCCCAAGGAAGCACGTAGCCGAAGAAGGCCGTCGCCATCATCAATAGATAGATCACGACGCCGATGATCCAGATCAACTCGCGTGGTGCCTTGTAGGACCCGTAATAGAGCCCCCGGAACATGTGGATATAAACAGCAAGGAAGAACATGGAGGCGCCGGTGGCATGAATATAGCGGATCAGCCAGCCGTAATTGACGTCGCGCATGATGCTTTCGACGGAATCGAAAGCCATGTCGGCACTCGCCACATAATGCATGGCGAGCACGATGCCGGTGACGATCTGGATGCCCAGGCAGAAGGCCAGGATGCCGCCAAAAGTGTACCAGATGTTGAGATTGCGCGGCGTCGGGAAGGTATGAACCGTGTCATGCAGCAGCCGCGGCAAGGGCAGGCGCTGGTCGATCCACTTCTCGAAACCGGATTTTGGGATATAGGTCGAAGGACCGGACATTTACGTAAATTCTCCTCAACCAACTTTGATGCGCGTGTCTGTCAGGTAGGAATAGGGCGGCACCAGCAGATTTTGCGGCGCCGGGCCTTTGCGGACGCGGCCGGCGGTGTCGTATTGCGAGCCGTGGCAGTGGCAAAGCCAGCCGCCATAATCACCTTCGAAGGCCGTTGGGGTGCAGCCCAAATGGGTGCATACGCCCACCAGAATCAGCCATTGCGTCTTTATCTCGCGATTGCCGTCGGTGGCGGGCGCGCTGTCGGGTAAATTCTGGTTGCGCGCCAAAGGATCGGGTAGGTCGCTCACCGCCACGGCCTTGGCCTCGGCGATCTCTTTCGGAGTGCGGTGGCGCACGAAAAGCGGATGGCCGCGCCACTTGACCACCACCTGCTGGCCCACGGCGACGGGAGCAATATCCACCTCGGTCGACGACATCGCCAGCGCTTCGGCGGACGGATTCATCTGATCCAGGAACGGCCAGACCCCCATGGCCACACCCACGGCGCCCACCGCCCCCGATGCCACGAAGAGAAAATCGCGACGCGTGGTCTCCATTGTCGCTGCCGTCACGGGGATCACCTCTACGAAGTGGGCTAAGACAGGCCGGGGTCATTGGAAGAAAGAGTCTGCCCCTGCGGAATAGCCCGAAACTTGTCCGCTGGCGCGGTAAAATAGAGAGTCGAATTTGGAGGGTCTTGCGGCACGATGCCGCAGAAAATGCCTTTTCCGCCCGTATCTTGCGACAAAGGAGAGCATGAATTGCGCTTGGCCCTCACTCCGCCCGATATTCTTCAAAATGCCGGGTCCCTGATGCGGCCGTGCGCCTGCCTCGGCGTGGGGCGCAATGGCGCCGGCGTGCCGCAAGAGGTGCGCCGGGCCTCGGACCAGAGACCGACCATTCCCGTGCGGGATGGCATGCCTTCTTTCAATGTC
>JBOHKF010000112.1:0-6925 GCA_050729015.1 Rhizomicrobium sp.
GGCTATGGGCACCGCGATCAAGACGGTGGTCACGACTGCGCGCTTCCGGCCGAAGCGCTGGCTCAGGCTTCCCACCGTAAGGCCTCCCGCGATGGCGGCGATGTTATAGAGCACGGCAATGATCGAGACCGTGGCGTGGTCGAAATGATGTTGCCTCTGAAGGAAGGTGGGATAGAGGTCCTGGGTGCCGTGGCTGAAGAAGTTGAACGCGGTCATGGTCACGATGGTGAGCAGCGCCAAGCGCCAATGCTTCTTTAGCACTGAGAAAGTGCTCGCGGCGCGCGCGCGCTTCCGGTCCCATCCTGGTGCTTCGCTCACCTGAAGGCGGATATAGAAAACCAGGAGGATGGCCGGGACGATGCCCAACATGAAAAGACCGCGCCATCCCAACCAGCCGTAAAAGAGTCCGAATACCAGAGAGGCGACAAGGTAGCCCGTGGCATAGCCCGACTGCATCAGGCCGGACACAAAGCCGCGCCTTTCGCGCTGGATAGTCTCGAAGGCGAGAGAAGCGCCGATCCCCCAAACCCCTCCCATCGCCACGCCGAACAGGCTGCGAATAACGAAGAAGGCGCCCAGGCTCGGCGCGAAAGCGGTCAGGAAGCCGAACAGCGAATAACAGGCGATGTTCACCATTAGCACCGGGCGGCGGCCATGGCGATCGGCCAGGCGCCCGAAAATGAAAGCCCCGAGAGGGCGGAAGGCCAGAGTGAGGGTGAGCGCCAGCGCCACCGCCAGGATGCCGGTCTTGAACGTCCGGGCCACGTCGCTAAGCACGAAGACCAGGACGAAATAGTCGAAGGCGTCCAACGACCAGCCCAGATAGGCGGCTATCACCGCGTGCCGCTCGCGCGGTGTCCAGCCCGACAACAATCCCATCAACGCCTCCTCATTTCAGATGAGCATGTCAGCGAGCACAATTCCAGGAAAAATGTGACGCGATTTCCCTCGGAATTGCGTCAAAACAAATGCTTAGGACCACCGATTCCCCGGAGACTAGCTAGCGGGCTATTGAAAGCCCTACAAATCGCCAATCCCGCAAGAAATTCTTGCCGGCGTCACCTGGACCGGTAAAACCATGATGATGGTTCACCGATTCTCCGCTGTGCCGCTTGCGGTTCTGTTCGCGCTGGCCGCGCCTTCTTGGGCGTGTGCCGATCCGATCGAAACCACCGGCACGGGCGTGGCCATCGCCCTTCCGCTGGTGGCGGGCGGGATCGGCCTTTACGAGGACGACCGCGTGGGTCTTGCCCAGCTTGCGGTGGACACTTTCGCCACTGTAGGGACCGCCTTCGCCCTCAAGCATGTGGTGCGCGAGGAGCGACCCGATGAAAGCAACTTCCAGTCGTTTCCTTCCGATACATCTGCGCTGGCTTTTGCGCCGGCGCAATTTTTGTGGGATCGTTATGGCTGGGAGTTTGGCCTGCCCGCCTATGCCGCCGCCATTTATTCAGGCTACAGCCGCGTCGAATCGAGGCAGCATCACTGGTACGACGTGGCCGCAAGCGCCGGCCTGGCCTTCGGCTTTTCGAAGATCCTCACCACCCGCTACCGGCCGCCGGGATTGACCTACGGAGCGGGAATCTCGCCCAGCGGCGGCTATATCCACCTCAGCTACGATTTCTAAGGAGATCGCCGTTTCACAGAATCGGCGATCCCTCCAAGCCATTGTTTCGCCGCAAATCGGCCCCGGAAAACCGCTTCGCACTTTATCCTGGAATTGCTCTGAAGGAGCGCGGGCGGCTTCAGCCGAGCCTGGGGTCGAGAGTCTTACATGCCGCGATCAAGCCCTCGACTGCGCCGGCCGACTTGGCGAGCGCCGCTTTTTCCTCCGTCGTCAACTCCAGCTCGACGATGCGCTCGATGCCTTTGGCGCCAATCACGGCGGGCACACCCAAATAGAGATCCTTGACGCCGTAAGGCCCGTTCACATAAGCGGCGCAAGGCATCACCCGCTTATGGTCCTTGAGATAAGCCTCGGCCATGGCGATCCCTGCGGTGGCCGGCGCGTAAAAGGCCGAACCGGTCTTGAGCAGGCCGACGATCTCGGCCCCGCCGGTGCGCGTCCGCTGGATGATCTCGGCGAGCCGGTCCTGCTTGATCCACCCCATCTTGACCAACTCCGGCAGGGGAATGCCCGCGACCGTGGAGAAGCGGGGCATCGGCACCATTGTGTCGCCATGACCGCCCAGCACGAAAGCCGACACATCCTCGACCGAGACATTCATTTCCTCTGCCAGGAAATAGCGGAAGCGCGCTGAATCCAGGACGCCGGCCATGCCGACCACCATGTGGTGCGGATGGCCGGAAAATTGCCGCAAGGCCCACACCATCGCATCCAAGGGGTTGGTGATGCAGACCACGAAGGCTTGGGGCGCATGGGCCTTGAGTCCCGCCCCCACCGCTGCCATCACCTTGAGGTTGATGCCCAGAAGATCATCGCGGCTCATGCCCGGCTTGCGCGGCACCCCGGCGGTTACAATCACCACATCGGCGCCCTGGATGTCGGCATAGTCGTTGCTGCCTTTAAGCTTGGCGTTGTAGCCATCAATCGGGCCGGCTTGCGCGAGGTCGAGACTTTTTCCCTGCGGCAGGCCTTCGGCGATGTCGAACATCGCCACATCGCCCAATTCCTTCATTGCTGCCAGATGAGCGAGCGTACCGCCGATTTGCCCGCCGCCGATCAAGGCGATTTTCCTGCGTGCCATGGCTAGTCCTTTGCAAAGCCGAAATCCGGGCCGCTACCTAGCCTCTGGCCGTCATCGGAGCAAGATGACAGAGAAGCGCTGGTCGCGGTCAAAAGAAAAAGGCCGGAGGCTTGCGCCCGCCCGGCCTTCTTTGGACGTTTTGGAAACGCTCGTTAGATCGCTTCCTTGAGCTCCTTGGAGGCGCGAAATGCAACCTTCTTCGAAGCCTTGATTTTGATCGCTTCGCCCGTCGCAGGATTGCGGCCCATGCGCGGACCGCGCTTGCGCACGACCAGGATGCCGAGGCCGTTCAAGCGAATGCGGGCACCCTTCTTGAGATGCTTGGTGATCAAGCCGATCGTGTCGTCCAGCATTTGGTTGGCGCTCTTCTGCGACAATTCGTGCTTTTCGGCGAGTTGGCTGGCCAGCTGGCGCGTAGAAACGGTCTCGATCTTGGCGGCGGGTTTGGCGGCAGGAATTGAAGCCATGGGAGATCCTCTTCTCGAATCAACGATAAGCCCAGTTTTACGGGTTTTTCCGCGACCGCAAGTGGGGACGAGGCAAAAAAACCCGGAAAAATCGGTGTTTTCTGCATTTTCCCTGGGATGACCCGTCGAACCGCCTGTTTGCGGGCCTTCTACGCGCCCGCGTCAGGGCCGGCATTCTCCGTCCGCTCGGAGATGCGGGCCGATTTGCCGGTCCGGCCCCTGAGATAATAGAGCTTGGCGCGGCGCACTTTTCCCCTGCGCACCACATTCACCGAAGCGACAAGCGGCGAATAGACGGGAAAGACTCGCTCAACGCCTTCGCCATAGGAAATCTTGCGTACGGTGAAGGACTCGTTGAGACCCGAACCCTGGCGGGCGATGCAAAGTCCTTCGAAGGCCTGCAACCTCTCTCGGGTTTTGTTCTGCTTGGTCTTTTCGTCGTAGGTAACGTCCACCACTTTGACATTGACCTTGAGCGTGTCACCGGGGCGGAAGGGCGGCAGCGCCTTGGCGCGCAATGCGCCCATCTGCTCGGCTTCAAGCGTCTCCAGCAGGTTCATCGGCAATCTCCGCAGGGCCTTACGGTGAACGGATTGGCCCGCGCCTATAGCCTAGCGATGCTTCTTTTCATAGAGGGTCCAAAGATCGGGCCGGCGAAGCCTGGTCAACGCCTCGGCCTGGACTCGCCGCCAGTTAGAAATCTCCTTGTGATTTCCATTGGTTAGAACGTCAGGAACACACCGGCCTTCGAAACTCTGCGGCCGCGTGAATTGCGGATATTCCAGAAGTCCCGAAGCGAAGCTTTCCTCCTCCGCGGATGTCAGATCGCCCAGCACCCCAGGAAGAAGCCGCACCACGGCCTCGATCAAGGCGATGGCCGCGACATCCCCGCCGGCAAGCACGAAATCGCCCAGGGAGATTTCCTCGATTCCGCGCTCGTCAATCACGCGTTGGTCAAGTCCCTCGAACCGCCCGCAGAGGAGGATCGCCCCGCGGCCTTCGGCCAACATCCGAACCCGCGTCTGGACGAGAGGCCGTCCGCGCGGACTGAGATAGATCAGAGGCCGGTCCCTTCGCTCAACCGCATCAATCGCCGCCGCGGCCACATCGGCGCGCATCACCATGCCGGGCCCTCCGCCCGCAGGACGGTCGTCCACGCTTCGATGCTTGCCAAGCCCGTGATCGCGGATATCGCGCACGTCAAGCGACCAAAGGCCCTTCGCGCGCGCCCGACCGATCAGGGACATCTCCAGCGGCCCCGGAAACATTTGGGGGAAGAGAGTCAAAACCGTTGCCATCCACGAATGTCTCAACGCGCGCCTCTCCCCGGTCTGCGGAAGGCCGGTCTGCAGAAGGCCCGTCTGCAGAGGGAAAGAGCACCGTCACTCGACATGATCGCCTCCCTCGTCCTCTTCGGGCACCGCCACCCTGACGCGGCCGGCCGCAATGTCCACCACCGGCACCGTCTCGCGGGTGAAAGCCAGGAGCACGCTGTCCCCATCCGGGCGGGCGATCTCGATCACGTCGCCGGCGCCAAAATTATGGATCGCGGCCACCGTGCCCAACACGCGACCCTCCGCATCCTGGGCTTCGAGGCCGATCAAGTCGGCGTGGTAGAATTCTTCCTGATCCGTGGCCGGCAGGTCTTCGCGCGCCACGAAAAGCTCGACGCCCTTGAGGGCCTCGGCCGTCCCCCTGTTGTCCACGCCCGAAAGCGCCAGCACCGCTTCGCCGCCCCTGGCCGCGGTCACGGACTTCACCACATAAGCATGGCCGCTCCTGTCCTTGAGGGGGCCGTAGCGCTTGAGATTATCCGGCCGGTCGGTAAAGAGCCTGGCCCTCACCTGGCCGTTCAGACCCTGTGCGCCGATGACGGCAGCGAGAAGAATGTCCCGCGCCAAGGTTTCTCCTGTCGGGTTATGAGGCCGGCGCTTCGCTTGCGGACTTGACGGCGGCAGCGGCGCGTTCCTGCGCCTTCTTCCTGGGCTGTGCCTTTTGCGGGTTGTTGTGCACGCGCGCCTTCACCACGCCGGCATCGGCCAGCCATTTGTGCACCCGATCGGACGCCACCGCGCCCTTGGCAATCCAGGTCTTGGCGCCATTGAGATCGACCTTCACCCGGTCGGCATGGTCCGACGGCAGCAAGGGATTGTAGAAACCGATCTTGGTAATGAAGCGGCCGTCGCGGGGCGAACGCGAATCCGCAACCACGATGTTATAGTGCGGACGCTTCTTGGTGCCGGCGCGTGCCAGACGAATACGAAGAGCCATGTTCCTTCCTTGCGTTGTTCGGTTACCGTCGCGGGAACATTCCCGGCGAAAGGCCGGGCGGCATTCCCATGCCGGGCATCATCGGCATGCGGCCGCCCTTGCCCAATTTCTTCATCATGTCCGCCATCTGGCGATGCATCTTAAGAAGCTTGTTGACTTCCGACACTTCGACGCCCGCTCCCAAGGCGATGCGCTTCCTGCGAGAGCCGTTGATGATGTCGGGATCGGCCCGCTCCTTGCGGGTCATGGACTGGATGATGGCTTCCTGACGGGTGAGAATTCTGTCATCAAGCCCCGCCGCGTCCAGTTGCTCCTTCACGCGTCCCACTCCAGGCAGCATGCCCAGGAGGCCCTTCATGCCGCCCAGCTTTTTCATCTGATTTAATTGCGAGGCCAGATCGTTCATGTCGAACTGGCCCTTCTTGATTTTGGCGGCGATCCTTTCCGCTTCCTTCCTGTCCAGTGTCTCGGCGGCCTTTTCCACCAGCGAGACGACGTCGCCCATGTCCAGGATGCGCGAGGCCACGCGCTCGGGATGGAAGGCTTCCAGCGCATCGAGCTTTTCGCCGCTTCCCAGGAACTTGATCGGCGCGCCGGTGACGCTCTTCATGGAAAGAGCGGCACCGCCGCGCGCGTCGCCATCCACCCGCGTCAACAGGATGCCGGTAAGATTGAGCCGGTCGTGGAAATTCTTCGCGATGTTGACCGCGTCCTGGCCCGTGAGGCTGTCGGCCACCAGCAAAGTCTCATGGGGGTGCGTGGCGGCCTTGATGGCGGCCACTTCGCTCATCAATTGCTCGTCTATGGATTGCCGGCCGGCAGTGTCCAGTATCAGGACGTCATAGCCGCCCACTTTCGCCGCGGCGAGTGCCCGCCTGGCGATGGCCAAAGGGTCCTGGCCCGCGACCAGCGGAAGAGTGGGCACACCCGCCTGCTCGCCCAGCAGGCGCAACTGCTCCATGGCGGCCGGGCGGTTCACGTCCAGCGACGCCATCAGCACGCGCTTCTTCTCGCGCGATTGCAGCAGAAGACCCAGCTTGGCGGTGCTCGTGGTCTTGCCCGAGCCTTGCAGGCCTACCATCAGGACGGGCGCGGGCGGCGAACCGAGCGAGAGCGCTTCATTCGCCGTCCCCAGCGTCTCCACCAGTGCGTCATGAACGATCTTGATGACCTGCTGGCCGGGGCTGACGGATCGGATCACGCTTTCGCCAACCGCGCGGGGCCGCACCCTGGCAAGGAAATCCTTGACCACCGGCAAGGCCACGTCGGCCTCGATCAGGGCGCTCCGGACCTCGCCAAGGGCTGCGTCCACCTCGGCTTCACTGAGGGCGCCGCGGCCCCTCAGGCGGTCGAAGACCCCGGTCAGCCGAGTTTGCAGGCTTTCAAACATTCACACTCTCGCGACCCAGGACGTCGCGCCCGGTTGGCGCGAGAACCAATTATTGCACGCCCCAGGGGGCGCGACGCGCTGCCTGGGGG
>JBOHKF010000113.1:0-3010 GCA_050729015.1 Rhizomicrobium sp.
GTCCAGGAACAGGGGATGCGGCTACCGGCGATCGGGCAATTCCTGAAGGATCATGGCTTGGCATTCCTGGGCTTTGAAACCGATGCCGGCACCCTTCGGGCCTATAGACGGCGCTTCCCCGACGATCCCGCCGCGACCGACCTCGATCATTGGGACGCGTTCGAGAAGGAAAATCCCGACAGCTTCTCGGGCATGTACATATTCTGGGTCCAAAAGGGCGCGCCCTGAGTGCGTCGGTCAAATGCTGCCGTTCATTTGGAAGAACGATACGGTCCCCGCTACCAGAAGCGACAGGGCAATGAAGAAAATGATCGGCCACCATCTCACGTTGCGGGCGCGTGCCGTCATGTCCTGCCGCTTGCGGGACTTGGCCTTTCGCGAACCCTTCCTCTCGACCATATTCCTCTCACCAAAGTCGTGGCGGACCTGTTCGCGGCCCTCGCTTCATACCTCAAGGCGATCTTGCTGCCTTGCCACCAGTTGGTAAAGGACGGGCATCAGGAAGACGCTGATCAGAAGCCGGCTGAGCAGCCCGCTCATGATCACCAGCGCGAAGGGCTTTTGCGAGTCCGTTCCCACCCCGGTGGCGATCGCGGCCGGCAACAAGCCCAGCGCTGCCACCAGCGCGGTCATCATGATGGGCCTCAGTCGCAGGATCGCCCCCTCCCGGACCGCCGTGGCGACCGGGGTTCCCGAGCGGCGCAATTCGTTGACGTAGGAGATATAGACGACCGCGGTCTGCACCGAGACGCCGAACAGCGCCAGGAACCCTATTCCGGACGAGACGGAAAAAGGCGTACCGGTCGCGAACAACGCCAGTATTCCCCCGGCCGGCGCCGACAACAGCACCCCCGCCACCGTGATCAGGGGAAATTTGAAATTGTTGTAGAGCGCGAACAGCAGGAGGAAGATCAGAAGCAGCGTCAGCGGCAGGATCACCGTGAGCTGATTGCGGGAAGCGGTATATTCGCTGTACTCCCCACCCCAGTCGGCGCGATAGCCGGCGGGCAGGCTGACCTTGCGCTTGACCTGGGCGATGGCGTCGCCGACGGCGCTGGCGAGGTCGCGCCCTTCGACCGAGAACTGCACGCCGATGTAGCGCGAATTGGCCTCGCGATAGATGAAACTCGCACCATCGGTGACCGAGATTTGCGCCAATTCCTTGAGCGGGATCTGCTGTCCCCCCGGAGTCGCCACCGGAATGTCGCCGATTTCCCTTGGATTGTCGCGATAGCGAGGTTCAAGCCTCACCACCAGATCGAACTGCTTTTCGCCTTGCACGACCTGGGTAGCCGCTTGACCGCCGATGGCGGTTGAAATCAGGGCATTCACATCATCCACGTTGAGGCCGTAACGGGCGATCTTGGCGCGGTCTATTTTTACGGTGAGGCTGGGTTGGCCAAGTTCTCGAACCAGGGTGACGTCGGTAATACCGCGCACCCCTTCCAGCACCTTCTTTATGTCCCGCCCCCTTTGCTGCAACACCCCCAGATCGCTGCCGAACAGCTTCACCGCCAGCGCGCTTTTAAGGCCGGTCTCCGCCTCGTCAACCGCGTCTTCCGCAGGCTGGGTATAATTGAAGACGATGCCGGGGAACTGCGAAAGCTGGCGGTTCATCGCCGCAATCAGGCCCGGCTTGTCGCGATACCGGCCCGTCCAATCCGAATAAGGCTTGAGGCCGACAAAGAATTCCACATTGAAGAAGCCGGTGGAATCGGTGCCGTCATCGGGCCGGCCAAGCTCCGACGTCACCGTCGTGACATCCGGGAAGGAGGCCAGAACGTCGCGAATCTTGGGGGTGACTCGCGCCGCCTCGTCATAGGAGATGGTGTAGGGCATGGTGGCTCTGACCCACAGCGCGCCTTCGTCAAGCTTGGGCATGAATTCGGCGCCCACGAAGGGTACCAGGAATAAACTGGCGACGAGGAGGAGGAAGGAGCCGGCGATCACCCGCAAAGGATGGGCGAGGCTGTAATCCAATCCCTGAACATAGCGGTGCGTGATCCATTCGAATATCCGGTTCCGCCTCTCGCGGACGCCTTGGCGCATCAGCCAGGCGCAAAGCACCGGCAGCAGGGTAAGAGTGACGATCAGAGAGCCGATGATCGCAAAGATCATGGTGTCGGCCATGGGTTTGAACAGCAGCCCGGACGGGCCGGTCAGCACATAGATGGGAAGAAAGCCCACCACGATGACCGCGACCGCGTAGACCAGGGGTCTGTCCACCTCCGCCGCCGCCCGCCTGATCACGTCCAGCACGTCGAAGCGTTGCCCGTGTTGCTGGGCGAGTTGGCGGTAGATGTTTTCCACCATCACCACGGCGGCATCCACCAATATTCCGAAATCGATCGCTCCGATGGAAAGCAGATTGGCGGAGGCGCCCTGGATATCCAGGCAGATGAAAGCGAACAGCAGCGCCAGCGGCACGGTTGCCGCAACAATGAGTCCGGCCTTGATGTCGTAGAGAAAGAAGATCAGCACCGCCACGACCAGCACCATGCCTCTCAGCAGATTGCCTTCCACGGTGTGGATGGTGAGCGAAACGAGATCGCTGCGGTCATAGAAGGGAACGATCCTGACGTCCCTGGGCAGGACTTGCCGGTTCAACTCTTGGGTCTTGGCTTCGACGCGGGTGAGCACGTCCTGCGTCTTTTCGCCGGTGCGCAGCAGAATCACGCCTTCCACGGCGTCGTTCTGCTTCTTGTAGCCGAATTCGCCCAGGCGCGGCGCGATCCCGATTTCAACCCGGCCGATATCTTTCACCAGAACCGGCGTGCCGCTGTTCACGGCCACCACGACATTGCCGATGTCCGCGGTTGACGTGATGCGGCCGACGCCGGTCACATAGTAGAATTGCCCGCCTTGCGAATAGAAGCCGCCGCCAGCGTTGGAGTTGTTGGCGGTGAGAGCGTTGAGAACCTGAACGACGGGCAGGTGATAGTTGGAGAGTTTCACGGGATCGAGGAGGACGTGGTACTCCATGGTGGGGCCGCCGAAGCCGGAATCATCG
>JBOHKF010000114.1:0-6364 GCA_050729015.1 Rhizomicrobium sp.
CGTATCCATTCCAATTCGAATAATCTGATCCATGGACGGTTTCCTCTTCTGAGATCTTCAACGACCTCATCCTGGCACAGTGATGCCGTGCAGGGGCCGTCCACCCCTACACCTCCGGTTCCATAAAAACACCTCCGGTTCCATAAAAACACCTAACTCGGTGTCTTCAAAACCAGCAGCAGCCCATCACACTTTTCATGGAATTGCTCTAAAGATAGACATACGCCGCAAGCGCCAAGCCGGCCGCAATGCGATACCAGCCGAAGGGCGCCAGCCCATAGCGGGCCACGATAATGAGAAACTGCCGGATCACCACATAGGCGATGGCAAACGCCACGACAAAGCCCACCAGGATATCGAGGCCCTGGCTGTGGCTGAGGGCCGCTCCCCTTTTATAAAGCTCGAACACGGTGGCGCCCAGCATGGTGGGAACCGCCAGATAGAACGTGAATTTGGTGGCCGCCACGCGGTCCACGCCGATAAGCTCCCCGCCCAGGATGGTAGCGCCGGAGCGAGAGGTACCGGGGACAAGAGACAAAATCTGGCAAAGGCCGATTTGAAACGCCTTGAGAAGCGGCAGCTTCTCGCCATCGAACCAGCGCGCCCTGGGCGCAAGACGCTCCAGAACGATGATGATCACCCCGCCCGTGAACCAGCTCGCGGCGATCACCGGCATCGCGATGCCGGGATTGAGAAGCACGGAATTGATCCATTTGATCACCAGCACGCCGACGATCGCCGAAGGAAGAAAGGCGACAATCACGCTCAAGGCAAAGCGCCGGGCCTCCGGCGAGGATGGAAGCTGCAACAAAGCCCGCCAGAATGTCTGGAAATAGATCACCACCACCGCCAGGATGGCACCCAACTGGATCACCACCGTGAAGGTTTCCCAGGAATCATCGAGGCCAAGGAACCGCTCCGCGACCAGGAGGTGCCCCGTGGAAGACACGGGGAGAAATTCGGTCAGGCCTTCGACGATGCCGAGCCAGACCGAAACCAGGATGTCGTGCATGAACGGCGGTTCCCCTGAAACGACAAAGAGTTAGCATTGGCGCTCCCTCTCCGCCATCACCCCGCGCTTTGGAATTTGGTATTCTTTCGGTCATGCGGAAGAAGGGACTCAAGACCCGCTGGGTTGGCCGGCTGTCGGTGATTCTTTTCACGATCCTGGTGGTGGCACCGACGGCGTTGCTCATGATTTTCCGGTTCGTGCCCGTCCCCGGCACGCCGGAAATGCTCCTAAGCCTGCTCGAAGGCAAAGGCGCGCACCATTCCTGGTCGGACAGGATCGCCCCGGTGCTGGGAAAGGCGGTAATCGGCGCGGAGGATCAGCGATTCTGCCGTCATCATGGGTTCGACTGGGTTTCGATCGATCAGGCCCTGCGTGCGCATGAACGCGATTCCACGCGGCCCTTGCGGGGCGCCAGCACGATTTCGCAGCAGACGGCACGCACGCTATTCCTGGTGCCGGCGCGCAGCTGGGTTCGCAAAGGCCTGGAGGCCTACCTCACCGTGCTGATGGAGGCTCTCTGGCCCAAGAAGCGCATCCTTGATGCCTATCTCAATCTGGTGGATTGGGGCAACGGCAATTTCGGCGCGGGAGCGGCGGCCAGCGCCTATTTCCATGTCGGCCCAGCCCATCTCTCCGCCCACCAGGCGCTGAGGCTGGCGGCCATTCTGCCAGATCCCGACAAATGGAATGCGACAAGGCCGGGACCCTATGTGGCGAAGCGCACACGGATTTTGACGGGACGCCTACATGAAGTAACCCGTGACGATCTCGATTTTTGCGTTAAATAGCGGGGAGACGGACGGGATATCCATGCGCCGACTTATTCATCTGATGCTCTCGCCCAGTTGCCGGCTTGCCCGGTTGATGGTAGCGGAAAAGCGCGTCGCCTGCGACCCCTCTCCGGCCGAAGACGCGCGCAATCCGATGCCGGTTTTCGTGGACCTGGACGGAACGCGCGCCGAAGGCCTTTGGGCGATCGTGGATCATCTGGAATCCAATTTTCCCGAACGGCCCCTGGCGCCCGAAGACCCGGCCGACCGGCGCACCAGTCTGCGCTGGCTGGATTGGGCGATGGGCCCCTTCCATGAGCAGGTGACTCAACGCATCGTCTATGAAAAGGCCGGGCAGCGCTTCACCGGCGCGCCCGACCGTCGCGCGCCGGACATGAATGTGATCCGCGCCGGGCGCGAGGAATTGAAACTGGCGCTTTCCGCCATCGGTCATGCCCTGGAAGACAAGGGCAATCTGTCGGGTCGGGCGCCCGCTTTGGGCGATCTGGCGGTTGCCGCCCATCTTTCCGCCCTTGATTATTTCGGCGAGGTGCCCTGGGACGAATTCCCCGGCGCCGCGGAATGGTATGTGCGGATGAAATCGCGTCCCAGCTTCCGCTCGCTGCTGGCCGATCGCGTACCCGGCCAACCCCCCGTGGGCCATTATGCCGAACTCGACTTCTGATCCCGGAAAGGAGAATGGCCGCTTGCCTTGCCGTTCCGCGGCCGAAATAAAAGCCGAAATTCTCGACAAAGCCCGCAGCGAGGGCTTCGAAATCGCCCGCGTGACAGGTGCAAGCGCCGAGCCCGCGCTGCGGGAAGGCCTCGAAGCCTATCTCGCGCTCGGCCATCACGGCGACATGGCTTGGATGGAGCCGCGGGTGAACGAGCGGGCCGACCCCCAGGCGCTTTGGCCCGAAGCGCGATCGGTCATTGTGCTGGGCCTCAATTACGGGCCCGAGATCGATCCGTTGGAAAGGCTCGCCAGGAAGGAGTCCGGCGCCATCTCCTGCTATGCCCTGGGCGAGGATTACCACGGGGTCGTGAAGAAAAAGCTCAAGGCCATAGCCGGCTTCGTATTCGAGCGGACCGGCGCCTCGGTTAAGGTCTTCGTGGACACGGCGCCGGTGATGGAAAAGCCGCTGGCCCAGAAAGCGGGCCTGGGCTGGCAGGGAAAGCACACCAATCTGGTGAGCCGCACCTTCGGCTCGTGGCTGTTTCTAAGTTCGATATTCACCACCCTCGAATTGCCGCCCGACCCGCCCGAAGGGGATCATTGCGGGGAATGCCGCCGCTGCCTGGATTGCTGTCCCACGCAGGCTTTCCCCGCGCCCTACCGGCTCGACGCGCGGCGCTGCATCTCCTACCTCACCATCGAACACAAGGGCCCCATCCCGCGAGAGCTGCGCGCCGCCATCGGCAATCGAATCTATGGCTGCGACGATTGCCTTGCCGTCTGCCCCTGGAACAAATTCGCCCGCCGCGCGGCCGAGGTAAAGCTCCATGCCAGGCCCGACCTCGCCGAGGCCAAGCTTGCGGAGCTTGCCCGACTGGATGACGCCCAATTCCGCGCCCTGTTCCGCAAGTCGCCCGTCAAGCGCATCGGCCGGGCGCGCTTTCTGCGCAACGTGCTGATTGCGATCGGCAATGGCGGCAATCCGGCCCTGGCGGAGGAAGCGAGCATTTTGTCGAAGAATCCGTCGCCGTTGGTAAGAGGGGCCGCGATCTGGGCGCTCAAGCGCCTGTTGCCGGCCCAGGAATTTGCCTTGCTCGCGGCGCGATCAAGGCCTTTGGAAGAAGATGACCAAGTCCGGGAAGAGTGGAACGGCTGAGAACAAGCGCATGAAGCCGCCCTCCCCGCCGATTTGCGACAAATCCTAAGGCCCAAGATCCTCAAGACCTTCGTGTGCGGCCTCAGCGCTTTCGCCCGTGCGGGTGAGCGTCAAGACTTTTCCAAAATCGCGCCGCGCCGCAACCAGATCGCCGGCATGGCGCTCGATCTCGCCCCGTTCGACCAGCGCCTCGGGCGAGGAGGGCGTAAGGGCCAGAGCCGAATCGGCATCGACGCGCGCGTCCTTCCATTTGCGCTGGGCGTCGCGAGCACTGGCTCGGAGCACCAGAAGGTCGGCGCGCCTGGGGGCAAGAGCCAGGGCGGCGTTGAGATCGGCCTCCGCTTCGCCAAACGCCTTGCGCATCGCTTCGGCGCGCGCCAGATCGGCAAAGAGATCGGCGTCGTTGGCGGAAAGCGCGAGCGCGGCTTCGAAGCTCGCCACCGCCCTGGCAGCGTTTCCCGCTAGCATCCAGGCATTGCCCGCCTGATCGAAAATAAGACTGCGCAACCGACCCATGTCGGGCGCGCGCCCCAGGGCGTCCAGCTTCGAGGCCGCTTCGGGATAGCGCTTCAACTGGACCAGAGCCAGGGCGGCGCAATGTTCGGCCGGCGCGCCGCCTTTGTTCCTGCCCCATTGCGTTGCCTCGGCCAGCGCCTTGACGGGATTTAGATTGGCGAGGGAAAGGCAGGTTTGATATCGCTCTGCGGGATCCTCCGCTTTGGGCTTGCGCGGCAGGGCGGAGGCCGCGCCCATGAGGGCGAGCAGAAGGCCAACCGAAAGAACGGACGGGCGATGTGAGACCATGGCCCGTCTATAGAGGAACGAGACGGGCCAGGCGAGAATGTCAGGCGAGAATAGAAGTACGCTACACCGCCATCTGCTAGTTTGCGCGGCAGGCCAGGAGGGATTTCATGCGTTTACTGTTCCCGCTGCTTGCTCTTTTGCTGCTCGCCCTATCCGGCCCGGCCATGGCGCAAGAGCAAGGCCAGATGCTGGGGCTGCCGCCCCGCGCAGCCCCCACCGTACGCATCCAGGTCCAGCCGCTTTCCGTGGTCCAAGCGCCCCAATTCGACCCCGCACGGGCGACGGCGGCCTATCTGGCGCGGGCGAGCGCCGGGACGCGAGCCGAAACCGATGCCTATTTCGACGGCGGCTATTGGTTGATCCTGGTCAATCTCCTCTGGACGCTCGCCGCCTCGGCCCTTTTGCTGTGGCTTCCGATCTCGCGAAGTTTGCGTGACTGGGCGATGGGAGAAAGCGACAATCCCACGACCCAGGCCATGATCTATGGCGGATTTTATGTGCCGATCATGGCGGCGGCGGAGTTTCCCCTGGCCGTCTATGAAGGCTATTTCCGCGCGCATGCCTACGGTCTTTCCAACCAGGATTTCCTGGGCTGGCTTTCCGATTATGGCGTCGGCCTGGGGCTGGCGGTGATCGCAGCCTTGATCGGGGTACCTCTGCTCTATACCGCCATCAGGCACGCAAAAAGGACCTGGTGGCTTTGGGGCGCCGGCATGGGGATCGCCTTGCAAATCGTGGTGGTGGCGATCTATCCCGTCTTCTTCGCTCCCTTGTTCAACCATTACACGGCCCTCCCCGATGGCCCGCTCAAGACCCAAATCCTGTCTCTGGCGCATGCCAATGACGTTCCCGCGAATGACGTCCTTGTGGTGGCCGCCTCGCGCCGGACGGACCGCGTCTCTGCCAATGTGTCCGGCCTTTTCGGCACCACCCGGATCAGCCTCGCCGACAATCTCCTAAATCAAGCGACACCCGACGAAGTTCTGGCGGTCATGGGCCGTGCGATGGGGCATTATGTGATGGGCCATGCGCTCAGGATGATCCTGTTGGACGGGCTGGTGATCCTTGCAGCTTTCGCATTCTTGCAGTGGAGCTCTGGCGCCCTCATCGCATGGGCGGGTCCAAAATGGGGCATTATTAAAGAGATTCAGGACCTGGCCGGGTTGCCGCTTCTGGTCGCGCTGGCCAGCATCTTTTTCTTCATCGCCACCCCCGTCACCAACACTATCGCGCGCAGCGCCGAGCATCAGGCGGATATTTTCGGTCTCGATGCGGTGAGAAAGCCCGATGCCTTCGCCACCGTCATGCTCAAGCTTCCCACCTATGGCAAATTGTCGCCGGACAAATGGGAAGAGATCGTCTTTTACGATCAGCCCTCGGGCCGCCGCCGCATACGGGATGCGATGATCTGGAAGAAGGAACACATTCATGATCCCGATATTCGCGACACTGCGGGTCCACGATGAGGGAGCTACCGGCCTTCGGAAATCGCCGCCTTCCGCCGTCACGCCGTGCCATGTTAAGGTGCATTGGGCGGCAAGGGAGCTTCGCCATGAAGAATTCGCGGATGATGTGGCTTGGCACCATGGCCTTCTCGCTCGTGGCAACGGGCGCCGGTGCGCAGATCAATGCCGGTGCGCTTCCATCCGAGACCAGCCTTCCCTTCACCATGACGGAGGTGGCGACCTTCGACTTGCCTTGGCGCCTGGCCTTCCTGCCCGATAGCCGCATGCTGGTCACGGAAAAAGTGGGCCGCGTTGACCTGGTGACCCGGGAGGGTGCCAAGACGGAACTGGGCGGCGTTCCCCCCGTCTATTACCGGGACCAAGACGGCATGCTGGGCGTCTTTCTCTCCCCACATTACGCAACGGACCATTATGTCTATCTCACCTATGTCGCGCCCGGCAGTTACGGTGGCAGCCTGGCGATGGGGCGTGGGCAATTGG
>JBOHKF010000115.1:0-4130 GCA_050729015.1 Rhizomicrobium sp.
GCCGACAGGCCCCCGAAAATCACCCCATCGCCGATCCGGCTGTGGCCACCCAGCGCCACCGAGTTGGCGAACGTCACGTCGTCGCCCACCACGCAATCATGTCCCACATGGCTTGACGCCATGAAATAGCCCCGCGCACCAACGCGGGTAACGCCTTTGTCCCTACGGCTGCCGCAATTCATGGTGACGAGCTCGCGGAGCACGCAGTCGGTACCGATTTCGAGCCGACCGTCGGCGAAGTCATTGCCGCGAATCTGCCCTTCGCCGCCGAGAACCGCGCCGGGATGAACGACAGTGCGTGCGCCCAGGACGGTGACCCCTTTCACCACCACATGAGACAGTAGCCGCACGCCTTCAGCCAAAGTGACGCGGCCGCCCACCTGGCAGAAAGGACCGATCTCGACGTCCGCGCCGAGGAGCGCGCCCTCTTCAATCAGCGCTGTCGCGTGGATCATCGCCTGCCGTCACGCCGGAATGGATGGTGGCGGAAAATTCCGCTTGGGCGCAAAGTACGTCGCCGACAAAGGCCTGACCGCCGAAGCGCCACACCGGCCCGCGCCGACGCAGCGCTTTCACCGGCATCCTCAACATGTCGCCGGGATGCACGGGCTTGCGGAAACGGGCCTTCTCGATGGCCATGAAATAGACGATATCCCTTTCCCGTTCGAGCCCAAGGCTGTGCATCACCACCGCACCCGCCGTCTGTGCCATCGCTTCGACGATGAGGACCCCCGGCATCACCGCATAATCCGGGAAGTGACCCACAAAAAAGGGCTCGTTGATGCCGATCGCCTTCCAGCCCGTGGCGCTTTCAAGCTTCACGATGTCGGTCAGCCGTTCCACGAGCAGCATCGGCGGCCGGTGCGGCAGGAGCTTTTTGATCTCGGCCACGCCGATTGAGGGGTCAGCCATTGTCGTCCCGCGTCCGGCGCCGGATCAGCCGGCTTACCGCGTGAATCTCCCGGATCCAGTCCTTTACAGGCTTTGCCGGAACGCCGCCATAATCCTTCATGCCTTCAACCTGCTGGCCGGCCACCATGGCGCTGCGCCCGGCAAGCCTGGCTCCGGCGCCAATCACCGCATGATCGGCGATGCCCACCTGCCCGCCCAGAACCGCGAAATCCCCGATCACGGAGCTTCCCGCGATGCCCGCCTGGGAGACCAGCACCACATGCCGACCCACTGTCACATTGTGGCCCACCTGAACCAGATTATCGATCTTGGCGCCTTCGCCAATCACGGTATCGCCCAGCGCTCCGCGATCGATGGTTGTGGCGGCGCCGATTTCCACCCCGTCCTGGATGATCACCCGCCCAAGCTGGGGGATTTTCACACGGCCTTGGGCCGAGGATGCGAACCCGAAACCCGGCTGGCCGATGGCGGCGCCGGGCAGGATCACCACGCGATCCCCGATATAGGCGTGGCTGATCGTCACGTTGCCGCCGATCTCGCAATCGTGGCCGATCGCCACGCCGGGGCCGATCACCGCATTGGCCCCGATCCTGACCCGATCGCCTATCTCGGCCTTGGGCCCGATCACAGCACCGGGACCGATGCTCACATCCTGCCCAAACCTGGCCTCGGGCGAAACCGCATGGGCTTGTGACCAAATGGGCTGGGATGCTTGCGGATAGAACAAAGCTGCCGCCAAAGCGAAAGCGTGGGGCACCGAGGCTACCGCCAGCAATCGGACGTCCGCCGGCGCGCCCGCCGGATTCCTGTTTTGCGCCACCAGGCAGAATCCCGCCTTGGTGCGGCGGAATTCATTTACGGCTTCGCGGTCGCCTGAAAAGAAAGTCAAATGCGGCGGCCCCGCCCCTGCGAGACTCGCGATATCCGCGATGCGCGCATCCTTGTCCGCTTGGGGCGGCGGCTCGATGCTAAGGGCACGGCAGATTTCGGCCACCGTGAAGGGGCCGCAATTTGCGTAGAAGCGCGGATCGGCCATGAACCGCCGCTACTTCCGGGTCGCGGGGGGCGGTGCTGCCAACTCGACCTTCAGGCTGGGCAATTTCTGGTTCAATTGCTCGATGGCCGGCTTGGTGACGTCGAACGCCGCCACCGCCTGGGGCGAGGCATAGACCACCGCGTTCTTGTCGAGAATTATGTTGGCACCGCGCTCAGCCATGATCTTGGCCAGGATCGGCTCCAAGGCCTGGGCGATAGTCTGCTGCGCTTTCAGCAGGCCGCCCTGAATCATCTGTTCCTTTCTCTGGGCATTGCCCTGAAGGGCAGCCTGCTTGGCTTCGAATTCGGCCACTTTCTTGGCCTTGGCATCGGCGGCGAGGATGGCGACTTCCTGCTGGACCTTCTGGGCCTCCGCCTGGAGCGCCTTCTGCTGGCCGGCGATTTCGGCCCTGGCCTGATTGCCATATGCCTCGATCTGGCGCGCCACATCCTGCCCGACCTTGGAGAATCGCAAGATCGCCTGCCGGTCGATAAGGAGAATCTTCAGTTGCGGCGACGGCGGCGGATTGGCCGCGAAAGCGGGCGCTGCCGCTGCCGCCATGAGCAGCGCGAGCAGAAGGATGAGCGGGGCGCGCGGCCAGGCGAAAAATGTCTTTTTCATTGTCAGAATCCTGTTCCTGCGGAGAAGTGAAGTATCTGGGGCCTGTCGTAACCTGTCTTGACATAGGGAAGTCCGATATCGATCTGCAGCGGGCCGAAAGGCGAACGCCATCCCAGGCTGACGCCCGCCGAAGCCCGGAAGGCAAAATTGTCGACAATGCAAGAGGTGACCGTGCAGGCGCGCGGGACATTGTCGAGCTTGCCAAGGGTGCCGAAGTCGGTGAAGACCCCGATCGAGACGCCGTAGCTTTCGGGAAGCAGCGAAGGAAGCCGGGCCTGGAGGGTGCCGATTGCGAAAGCGTCGCCGCCCAGCGCTCCGGTATTGAGCGGAGCATCGAGATCGCGCGGGCCGATGCCGGCCAGCGCAAACCCGCGGAATGTGTCGCCGCCTTCAAAAAAGCGCTGATTGATGGGAAGAGGCGTGCCGTCATAGCTTTGGATGATGCCGGCCTTGAGGCTGAGCGAATTGATCACCGAACCGCCAAAGGCAGGCCGATAGCCCGTGAAGGTGGTCTGGGTTCTCAAAAAGCGCAAATTGCCGCCGAAGCCGGCAAAATCCTGGCTGAAAGACAATGCTTCGCCCGTGGTTGGCCGGGTCACGTCGTCGAGATTGTTGAAGCCATAGGTAAAGCCGATAAGCGAACCATAGGTGGTGCCTTGGGCGAGCAGGATTTCCTCGGGCGCGTTGGAAAAGGGAAAGATATTGTCGATCTGGTAGGTGTAGCGCAGGCTCACCGATGAATATTCCGAGATCGGGAACCCAACCCTAAGCACGGAGCCCACCTGATCGCTGGAATAGGCCGCCTGGATCCAGTCCTGCTGCGATTCATAGAGATCGAAACCGGCGGCCAGCGGCCGGTCCAGGAAATAGGGCTCGGTGAAGCTCAACTGATAGAGCTTTGCGATCTGGGAGATCTGGAGCGAGGCTTTCAGATACTGGCCACGGCCGAACAAATTCAGTTCGGTATAGCTGAACTCTCCGGTCAACTGTTGGACCGAAGAATAGCCGACGCCCAATTGCAGCTGCCCGGTGGATTGCTCGGTCACGGTGACGGTAATATCGGCGCGGTCGGGCGAGCTGCCCGGCGAATCCTTGACCTCGACATCCTTGAAGAAGCCCAGCGCACGGATGCGGGTGCGCGAGCGGTCCACCAGCACCCGGTTGAAGGCGTCACCCTCGACCAGGCGGAATTGCCGGCGGATCACGTCGTCCATGGTACGGGTGTTGCCCACGATCCTGATCTTGCCGATATAGACTCGTGGGCCCTGTTGGATGTCGAAGATCAGGTCGATGGTGTTGTTACTGCGATTGCGGGCGATGCGGGGATGGACTTCGGCGAAGGCATAGCCCCTGGTTCCTGCTGCGTTGGTCAGCGCGTCGATAGCCTTCTGCACCGTATCGGCATCATAAACGTCGCCCGGCGAGATCGGCACCATCGGGCGCAAAGTCGCGGGCGAGAGCTCCTTGATGCGGGAGTTGATGGTGACTTTGCCGATCCGGTACTGCGGACCTTCGTTGACGGAGAAGGTGACGTAGAAGTTCGAGCGGTTCTGGCCCAGCT
>JBOHKF010000116.1:0-2869 GCA_050729015.1 Rhizomicrobium sp.
ATGCAGCATCTGGTGCATCACATGAATCCGATCATTCCGCTTTACCGACTGAAGGGGGCGGAAGCAAAACTGATGGCGGGGCGCCCTGCCTCCATCGTCGAGACTTGGACCCCCCTCTATCACTGGCGGCTGGCGCGCGACTGCAAGCTCTATGATCCGCCGACCGGCCGCTGGTGCCGCTTTCCCGAACGGCGGCATGCGCTAAAGCCAACCGCCGCGCTGGCGGATTAGGCTGGCGGATTAGATTGGCGCGCGAAGACCTCGGCGATTAAATTGGGGTCATGCCGGTCATTTCCTTCACCTCGCATTTGCGCACCGTCGGCCCCGCCGATCCGTCCCGCTATCGCGGCCAAAGCCTCAAGGAGGTGCTCGACGCCGTGGCGAAGGATTTTCCCCGACAAGTTTACCGTCTGCAGGATAACGGAACTCGTCCTTCACCGCCGGAGCGAACCATGCGGTCAGAGGCCGCCGGGGATGGACGGCTACCCCAAAGCCGAAGGCGGAACGAGCCGGGTGGATTTCTTCCAACCCGGCGAATCGCGCGCACCGAGAATGGGGGGCGCAGTTTCGACTATTTCGGAAATGGTCTGCCCCAGGACCATGCTTACGATCTCGTCTATCGCCATGGTCTGGCGATAGACGAAACCGGCGAAGGTCTTGCCATCGGCTCGACCGCCGGCGGCCTGTGGTTCAGCGGCGACAGCGCAGAAAGCTGGACCGCGGCCAAGGCACGGCTTCCCCCGATATACGCCCTGCACTTTGTCCTTTGATCGTTCCTTTCGGCCGCCAAGGCGTTAGAGCGGCCTGGGCAAAGGTTCGGGCGTCATGGAAACGGATTTGGCGCGGGCGCAGCATTATCGTCACCTGGCGGGGGCGATGCATTGAGCCGCCGGATCAGCCTTCCGGCGGCATAGGCCGAAGCACCGACCAGTGCCAATCCCACCCAGAAATAAGGACCTGGGAAGAAACTGCGGCCGGCGGTGCTCTTCCCGGATGGAATGCCGGATGGAATGCCGGATGGAATGTCCGTGCCCCAGCGCCGATAGACTTCGTCGCCGAGGGCGGCGGTGCGCCAATGCTGCCGCAAGGGCTCGCGGAGGCTCTCGCCAATCCGGATTGCAAATTCCGCGAAGGACTTTGGCCAAGTCGTCGGGTCCGGAATTTCCCGGTCGGGCATGAAAACAAAACGACGAAACAGACACAAAGTTTGCCCGCGGCCCGATAATCAATAGGGAACCGGCTCCCGCGCGTCCAGGAATCGCGACGGGTCGCTGTCCGGGGGGATGGTGCGGGTAATTTGCAGGGCCTTGAAATTCTCGCCCAGTTCTGCGAGCGCCGCGCGCAGCTTTTCGATCACCTGCCGCTCGACTTCGCCCGCACCTTGCGGCGCCGTCCACACCATCAGCGTCACGATTTGGGCCGATGCGGTAAGATTGGCGAGAAAGACCTTGGGCTCGGGCACGGCGAGGACCTTGGGAAGGCCGCGGGCGCTTCTTAAGAGCGCGTCGCAGGCTCTTCTCAGGTCCGCACCCACCGGCAGCGACACGTCAATGCCGATCAGCCGGCCGCAATTGCGGGTGTGATTCTTGAGAGGTGCGTTCCAGATCGCCGAATTGGGCAGAAAAAGGAACATTCCGTCGAAGGTCCTGAGCTTGCAGCCGAACAGCCCGATCTCCTCCACGCTGCCGCCCTGGCTGCCGACTTCTATGTAATCCAGCACCTGGAACGGCCTCAGCCACAACAGCATGATTCCCGAGGCGATGTTGGACAAAGTGCCCTGAAGGGCCAGCCCGACGGCGATGCCGACAACCCCGATTACCGCCAACAGCGACGAGGTGCGAAAGCCGATCTGATCCAGGGTGGCGACGATGGTGAAGGCGACGATCGCATAGCGCAGGACCGTAACCATGATCGGCTTGAGCGCGATGTCGAAGTGCGGCGT
This sequence comes from Rhizomicrobium sp., assembly GCA_050729015.1. Classification (GTDB taxonomy): domain Bacteria; phylum Pseudomonadota; class Alphaproteobacteria; order Micropepsales; family Micropepsaceae; genus Rhizomicrobium. The sequence continues at coordinate 1,943 of JBOHKF010000116.1, forward strand.
GCGCTCAAGAACGTTGGCAATGGCCCGCCCGACCCAGCGCGAAATGAAGATGCCGGCGATGAAGATGGCGATGGCTGCCGCAAGCCGGGGCAGAAAGGCGGCGGCCCAATTCCAGGCCACCAGCGCCATTTGATGCACAGTCTCTGCGGTGAGAGTCACGCTGGGGGAACTTCGAAGCCTTGAGGCCGGTTCCAAATGGGAGCTTGGCGCGCCAACCCGCGGTCGTATCCCTCGTTAGCCGCTGCCACTGATCTCTTGCGCGTCCGCGTCCCTTGATGCAACGCCTGTGCGCCAAGAACCACACTTCGTCAATTTAACAACCCGGGTGGAACCCGCATCAACAAACAAATAAGTATAATTATACAACTATGTATTATAATTATAAATGCATTATGACAATTTTCGTGTATAATATAATACTATTCGGCATAGAAGAAGGTTATAGGCGTTACTACAATATGCATTCAGCATTATTTACTTCAACCTACCGGGAGGTTGAGCGTCCGCTCGACAAAAGGCGGCTAGACAGTGTCGCAACCAGGGGATTTTTGACGTCTTTCGTTCGGGCTGGCGGTCGCGCCGGGCCGCCATCCACACCAGTAAGCCGCTCTCATAAACCGCTCTCAAAGGGGAACTTGATGCGTAAATCTTTCAGGCAATCGTTACTGCTGGGCTCGTCCATTGCCGCCTTCGCTATCGCCGCAGGGCCGGCCTTTTCGCAAGCGTCCAACGAAGCGGAAACCGTGATCGTCACCGGTACGCGCGTGCAAGGCATGACGGCAGCCGACTCGGCCGCGCCGATCACGGTTCTGGGAACCGATGCCTTGACCCGCGGCACCGGTTCGGCCGACCTCAGACAGCAGCTCGGGCAGGCCGTTCCCTCCTTCACGGCGCAGCAGCAAGGATTCGACACCGCCAACCTCACCC
>JBOHKF010000117.1:0-5249 GCA_050729015.1 Rhizomicrobium sp.
TTCGGATAGCCGTGATAGTTGAGATAGAAGACTCGCGGGAAGCCGCCGCCGGTAAAGTGCGCCTGCGCCCAGAGTCCATCCTCGCCCTGGGTTCGCCTGAGATAAAGGACGCCGCCCTCCACCGCCGGATGATCCACGTTCCCGGCCGCCATCAGGCCCAGCAGGGCCCAGGCCGTCTGCGAGGCGGTGGAGGCGCCGGCCGATAGGCTTGATAGTCCAGCCTGTAGCTGTCGCAACCCTCTCCCCATCCTCCGTCCGTGTTCTGGATGGCGATCAGCCAAGTCGCGGCGCGGCGCATGGCGGGATCATCCGCCTTTGCGCCTGCGGCATTCAAGCCGGCAAGCGCCGACCATGTGCCATAGATGTAGTTGACCCCCCAACGGCCGAACCACGAGCCGTCCGTTTTTTGCGTGGCGCGAAGATAATCCACCCCCGCCTTCAATCGCGCGCCATCGCCTGAAAGCTGTGCCACCATGCCCAGGCAGCGGCCCGATACGTCCTCCGTAGGCGGGTCCAGCAGCGCCCCGTGATCGGCGAAGGGAATATTGTTGAGATAATAAAAGCTGTTGTCGGCGTCGAACGCTGCCCAGCCGCCATTCCTGCTTTGCAGTCCGGCCACCCACTCCGCCCCGCGCGCGATGGACCGGGCGCAATCCACTTTCAGGCCGGCCTTGACCGCGCGGTCCATTGCCATCACCACCACCGCGGTATCGTCGAGATCGGGATAATGATCGTTGCGATATTGAAAGGCCCAGCCGCCGGGCCGGACCAGGGGCCTTTCTTCCGTCCAATCGCCTTTGGTGTCCAGCACCTGCAAAGGCTTCAGCCATTCCAGCGCGCGAAGCGCCGCGGCTTGCGCTTTCGGGTCCCCCGTCTCCAACAAGGAATGAACGACCAGCGCCGTGTCCCAAACCGGAGAAACGCAGGGCTGGCAATAGGCTTCCTCCTCCTTCACGACCAGGAGCTTTTCCACCGAACGCCGCGCAAGCGCCCGATGGGGATGATCGGGGGGATAACCCAGAACGTCGAACATCATCACGCTGTTGGCCATGGCGGGAAAAATCGCCCCCAGTCCATCCTCGCCATTCAGGCGCTCGACGGTCCAGAGCCGGCATCTCTCGATGGCTCGCGTCCTGAGCTTTTCGGGCCAGAAAGGCTCGAAGCGCTTCAGGCACCAATCGAGAGCGCCGAAGAGGGCAGACCAGCGCCGCTTCTGATGCGGGGCACGCGGCGATGCCGCCGGCACGCCGGGCACGAACAGTTCCGGCACGTGCATACCGCGGGGATTCCTGGCCCGGGGTCGCTTCGCCGCCAGCACCAGAAGCGGCACGATCACGGTGCGCGCCCAATAACTCATCTTGGTAAGATGGATTGGAAACCATGAAGGCAGCAGAATCATCTCCACCGGCATGGTGGGCAGGAGCGCCCACGCCAACTCGCCATAAAGGGCGAGGAGGATGCGGGTGAAGACATTGGCCTTGATCGCGCCGCCCGCTTTACGGATTTCGGCGCGAGCCCGTGCCATATGCGGCGCCTCCACATCGTCGCCAATCATCTTGAGGGCGAAGTAGGCCTTGACAGTGGCGGAAAGATCGAACGGGCCGTCATGGTAGAGCGACCATCCCCCATGCGGAGCCTGAAGGCGCCTAAGGTAGGCGGCAATCTTGCGCTCCAGCACAAAATCGGGCGTTTCGCCAAGATATTGTGTGAGAAGAAGGTATTCGGAAGGGATGGTGGCGTCGGCTTCCAGCTCGTACGCCCAATGGCCGTCCAGGCGCTGCCGGGCGAGGATCGCGCCGGTGGCGGCGAGGATCGCCCTCTCCACCTCGGACATATCGTTGGGAGCAGGCTGGTTCATGGCCAACCCGGTCACCGTAAGAGACGCCTGAGCGCCAAGCGGGCGGCCGTTTCGCCGGAGCGGACCGCTCCTTCCAGGGTGGCGGGAAGTCCGGTATCCGTCCAGTCCCCGGCCAGAAACAGATTGCGCCATTGCGTGGCGGCTTTTGGCCGCTTCAAATCCTGCACCGGCGTGGCCGCGAAAGTGGCGCGCCGTTCCTTCACAATCTGCCAGGGGGGCAGTTCGGACGACAGCCTCAGCACCGCCATGACGTCCCGCCAAAGGATACGCGCCAATTCTTCGCGTTCCCGCTCCGCCAGACTGTCGGCGGCAGAAACGGTGACCGAAATGCGGTCCTTGAAGGAGAACATCCATTCCACCGTGCCCCCGACCACGCCCAGGATAGGCGGCGTGCCCGCTGGCGGAGCGACGCGGAAATGGCCGTTGACGATGGCGCGGAATTCGCCGGGGACGGTGATGGCGGGAAGGATCTCCTTTGCCATCCACGGCGGCACCGCGAGCACCACCATGTCGTTGGCGTGAAGGGGCACCGTGGCGTCCGAAAATTCGAGCGCCAATATCTGGCGGTCGTCCGTCACCAGATTGCGCAAACGCCTGCCAAGCAGAATTCCCACGCCTTGCTTCTTGAGATAGTCCAAGGCCGGGTCCACGAAAGCGGCGGAAAGACCGGGAGCGGCAACGCGCGGCCGGCAGGCCCAACCGCCTTTTGCCAGAGTTTCGCGCAGCACCTGGCCGGCCAGCCGCGCCGACGCCAGCTCCGGCTCGGTATTGAGTGCGGCCAGCAAAAAAGGACGCATCAGACGCTCCCAGAGCGGACCTTTCATGGGAAGGGCTTCGCCGATGCTCACATTTCGCCCGGCAAACATAAGACGGGCGTAAGGGAAATAATCCGCCGCAACGGTACCCGGAACGCGCCGTCGGCGGGAGAGAGTCCACCAGGGAAAGGGGCCTGCGTTCAACCGCAGCGCCCAGCGCGAGCCGGTCTTAAGATCGGCGAAAGGGAAAATCGCGCGCCTGGGACCGCTGAGCCTGCTTTCCGCCCCGATGCGCTTGAGGTAGCCGATGACGCCGCGGTTGCCGGACAAGACCAGGTGATTGCCATTGTCAATCGTCTGGTCGAGAGCCGCGTCATAATAGGAACGGCAACGCCCGCCGGCCTGGCCCGCGGCTTCGTAAACAGTGACCGGCGCGCCGCGGCGCGCGAGGCGTGTGGCGGCTGAGAGCCCGGAAATCCCCGCCCCAATTACAAAGACGTGCGCCGGCAACGGATGGGATTCGCTCAAGGCCATGCCGAGCCCAAGCCTGTACGCAGCAGCAATGAGAGCAGCTTGGCTTTCGACAGAGATATTTTTTTCCTGGGAGGGGCGAAGCCCTGCAACTCGGTCGCCTTTAGAATCTCCCGATAGACCACGCCCATCAGGCGCGGGGTGGCGATCAAGCCTTTGGGCTTATCCATCAGGATCGCTCGGGCCTTGTCGTAATGGCCGTGAGCCATGGCGGCAGTGCCGCGGCAGACATTGTCAACCTTGGGGTCGGACACGACCATGCGCGGATCGAGCGATTGGAAGCCGGCCGCGAAAAGATACTCGCGAGGCAGATAAAGTCGTCCTATTCCGGCATCCTCATCGATGTCACGTAGAATGTTGGTGATCTGCAGGGCGCGGCCCAGGTGATGGGCGAGCAGAAAGCCCGGCTCCTCATCCATGCCGAACACCTTGATGGAAAGCCGGCCAACGGCGCTCGCCACTCGCTCGCAATAAAGATCCAGCGTCTTGAGGTCCGGCGCGACGATGTCTTCAGCCACATCCATTTCCATGCCTTCGAGAATGGCAAGGAAATCCTCCTGGCGCAGACGAAATTCGTGGATCGCCGGAGCGAGGAAAAAGGCCTTGCCAGGCGGCTCTCCCAGATAGAGCGCTTCCAGGTCCTTGCGCCAAGTGTCAAGCCGCTTTTCGCGATCGGCGCGCGAGCCAAGCCCGTCATCGGCGATATCATCCACCTTGCGGCAATAAGCATAGATCGCGAACATCGCGTCGCGCTGGCGCTTGGGCATCAGCCGCATCGCGAGATAGAAGGAACTGCCATACGCCTTCTTTTTCACCGAAGCGGGCCGGGATGCAGGCAAGGTGTCGGTCATCGAGGACCCTTGAGGCGTGAAAGAAGGAAGACGGGCAGCCGCCTCAGGAACAAAGCCGCGACATCGGCTTTGGAATGATGCACACGCTGGGAGAGAGGATCGCGCCGGGTGAGCATGGCATTCAGGTTCTCGGCCAGGGTTTGTATGAGATCCACTTCCAGGGCAAGCCTAGGGTCTCCGATCAGGCGCGCGAAGGGCCGGGACTGGGTCAGGAGCAGGGTGTTGCGGCCGGCTAGGCCGGCGATCACCTTTTTTAGCCTTTGATCTGCTTGCGGCGCGCCCAGGGCTTCTACGGTGAGGCCCTCGGCGCAAAGTGCGTCCTCGGGGAGGTAGACCCGGTTCAGATCGCGATAATCCTTGGCACAATCCTGCAGGTGATTGATCACCTGCAGGGCCGCGCAGAGGCAGTCATTGGGATGCCAGATTTCGCGACCCTCGCCATGCACATCCAGCACAAAGCGGCCCACGGGCATGGCGGAGTGGCGGCAATAATCCATAAGATCGTCCCAGTCGCGGTAGCGAAGCTTGGTGACGTCCCGGCGGAAGGCTTCCAGCAGATCCAGCGCGTGTTGCGGGCTCAAGTCGCGCTCGGCCAGGACCCGGCGCAATTCCATCGCTTCAGGGGAGCTGTCTTTTTCGCCCACCAGGCTCGCCCGCATCGCTTCCAGGAGGCGCAATTTGTCGGCCGCCGGCGCCTGCCGGTGATCGGCGATGTCGTCGGCAAATCGCGCAAACCGATAGAATGCCCGGATCGGCGCACGCGCCTTGGGCGCAATCAGGAAAGAGGCGACGGGAAAATTCTCGTTGTGACGGTCCTTGCCGGACCGGAGCGAAAGCGCGTCGCTCATGCGGGTTTCCCGCTTTCCGGTCGGTCCAACGCCTGCGCCCTTCCTTTCCACATCCCGCCTCTGCCGGACCAGTATTGGACGGCCGAGTCCAGGGTGAAGGCAGCGTAGATTGTGCCTATGACCGGCAGGGCGAGGCCCCACAAAGGTGAGCGGCGGTAATAGCGGAGCATCGGCTGGAACATCAGGAACATAATGGCCCAGGCGGCGAAGCTCGCCAACCGCGTCGGCCCGAAAAGAGCGCCTAGAACCGGCGTAACGAAGACCAGGAACAGTCCCGCCAAGGTGCCCAGAAGCTTGAGCGCCGAATAGTCGAGCTGGGCAAAGGCTGAGCGGGCGACCATCGCCCGGACATCGCCGAGCCGGGGATAGGGCCTCAGGGAAAAGAGCCTTTCGCCGAGGCCCAGCC
>JBOHKF010000118.1:0-1840 GCA_050729015.1 Rhizomicrobium sp.
GCCTCGCTCCAGAACCCTTCCGGATCCGCCAGCGAGCGGCGATAGGCATCCTCGTAGCGGCCGGTCATGGCGCCGTCTCCTCGCGCGATTTCTCGGCCAAACTGTGGCGCAAAGCCGCGCCCCTGCCAAGAAGGCGCCGGAGAAGAGCGCTATTCCGCCGCGGCAGCCCGTTCCGGCACGCTCACGCCAGGGCGCGGCAGGAACGGCTGCACGAGCATCCAGCCGAGCGAGCGGAAGCGCGGCGCGAGATACGCGACAACGCCGAATTGGGTGGGTACCGCAATGGCTTGCGACGGCGCCGCCAGAGTGCCGAAAATTCGGTCCCAGATGAGAAAAACCTCACCATAATTGGCGTTGCTGAAGCGCTCCTCACGCGCGTGATGGAACCGGTGATAGGCCGGCGTCACCACAACCCAGGCCAGGGCCGAAGCGATCCGCGGCGGCAGCGCGACATTGGCGTGCGCCACGAGCTGGACGGCAAATGCGATCATGCCATAGGCGGCAATCTCGGCCGGCGTGGCGCCCATGATGGCGCCGCTTCCTGCCAGCACGACCGCCATCGCGAGTGCCTCGATCGGATGATGCCGGACGGTGGTGCTGATGTCGAGATCGGTGTCCGTGTGATGCACGGCATGAAAGCGCCACAGCCATCCATAGGCATGGAAAAGACGGTGCAGCCCGTAGGTCGCGACATCGAGCGCGAGCACCAGGATCAGAAAGCGCAGGCCAAGCGCCCGCGGATAGGGAATGTGCAGCGACCATGGTCCGGTCGCCGCATAGAGCAGCGGTGCCAGCCACACCCATGGGCCCTGGTAAAGGGCGAAGAGGGAAAAATTGGCGAACCACCGCTGTCCGGCGGCGGCGCCCTCGACGCGGTCAGGCCGACGGTTTTCCCAGAATGCCGCCACCAGAAACCACAGGACGACCGCAGCGCCGGTTCCCGACAGACGCGATGCATAGGTGCCGAGCCAATCCATTGCGGTGACGCGGCAGCCCTATTTCACTTCCGCCGGCGGAATTTCGCCACGGCAGCGACGCCGATGGCGGCGGCGAAGAGGGAAAGACTTGTCGGCTCCGGAACAGACGTTGCCACCGGGCCCGCCCATGCCACCCCGCCCGACAGCACTACACCAGCGAACGCCGCCAAGATCCACAGAGATTGCCGTTTCATGGTTGATTTCCCCCAAATACGCGGGGACAGGCAACTTCCATGCCAGTCCTTGCTTTCCAATGGGATAGAGGAAATAAATGATCGCCGCGCGCGGAACTGTAAACTTTTCCGACACCGCCCGCGCACGACAGGCGATCTCGGCGTCATGCTCGATGACGGCCCTATCGAGATCAAGGACCGCTCCATGGACATCGTCATCTCGGGCGGCGAGAACATCGCGGCGATCGAGGCCGAGGGCGTTCTCTTCCCCCATCCCTCGGTACTCCAGGCGACGGTGGTGGTACGCCCGATGCGACGTGGGGCGAAGACTTCGACTGGAAAGGTCCAGAAATACGTTTTGCGCGACCGGGCGAAAGCGCTCGGCTGAGGCGGGTGCCTACTGCGCGTGCTCGAGGAGAGCGATTTCGTCTTTGATTCTAAGCTTCTGGCGCTTCATGTCGTTGATGTTTTCGAGGTTCGGCAGGGGCCGGCCGGTTTCGCGGTCGATCGCCTCTTCGAGGCTGCGGTGCCGGGCGCGGAGGATCTCGATACGGTCGAGCAACATCGGCGACATGGCTCCTCCTGTGAAAAGGACCAAGGCTATGTCAACGTATGCTAACGCCGATTGGAGCCGGGTTCCAAGTGGGATATGCTCGGCCTCCGCTGCCCCTTTCCGACGACAACCGATAA
>JBOHKF010000119.1:0-7088 GCA_050729015.1 Rhizomicrobium sp.
ATCCGGGTCATGGCCCATGAGGTGATGAACTCGCTCACGCCGGTGACCTCGCTGGCCGCCACCGCGCAAGGGCTGGTGAAGCAGGCGGCCCGATCCTTGCCGGACAGCGAGGAGGGCCACGCGCTGCTGCAGGATGCCGCCGAAGCGCTCGAGACCATGACCAGGCGCAGCGAGGGCCTGCTTCATTTCGTGCAGAATCACCGGCGCCTCACCAAGCGCATGGTAGCGAAATTCGAGCGCGTCAGGGTCGAGCGGGTGTTCGCGCGGCTGAAGCGCCTCATCGCCGCCGATCTCGATACCCGCGGCATCGCGCTCCTCACTTCGGTCGAGCCCGCGACGTTGGAGGTGGACGCCGATCTCGAGCTTCTGGACCAGGCCCTGATCAATCTGATGCGCAACGCCATCGAGGCCTTGCGCGAGCAGCCGGAGGCGCGGATTGCACTTCGCGCGTGCCGGGACGGCGACGGCCGGACGTCAATCCTGGTTGCCGACAACGGCCCCGGCATTCCCCTGTCGCAACGCGAAAAGGTGTTCGTGCCCTTCTTCACCACCAAGCGCCAGGGAAGCGGGGTGGGTCTGACGCTGGCCCGCCAGATCGCGGCCTTGCACGGAGGCTCGATCGCAGTTTCCGAAACCGAAGGCGGTGGTACCACGGTTACCATGCGAGTCTGAAGGCTCCGATGCGCGAGGCCGCGGCCGGAACCGCGGTCATGGCGGTCCATCGAAAATTCTCCGCCCCACAAATCACATTTGATGGAAAGGAACCGCTTGGCGTCCGTTATTTTGAAGGAGGCGCGAGTGGCGAGAGAAACGTGAGGCAGCTCTCCGAAATCATCTGCAACCGGACACCCCTCATCATGGACGAGAACGCCGCCGTCACTGAGGCGTGCATGGGCATGGCCGAACGAAAACTGGGCGCGGTGCTCGTGACCGACGGGGGAGGCAGGCTTTCCGGCATCTTCACCGCCCGCGACGCCGCGCGCCGGGTCCTGGCGGCGGGAAGAGGCGGCAAGACCCGGCTGGCCGCGGTGATGACCCGGCGGCCCGTCACCATGTCGCCCGAGAAGAGCGCCATCGAGGCCTTGAGGTTGATGTGGGATGGCGGCTTCCGCCATGTGCCCCTGATCGAGGATTCGTGCATCGTGGGGGTGATTTCCCGCAACGATTTCGGCAGCGACGAGCGCCTCTGCATGGATGAAGAGCGCCATTTCTGGGAGAATATGCGCTAGGTGTGCGCTGCCGGAGGGCGCTCTCCGGGGAGGCTTTCATGTTCGTGATCGAGGAATTGGAGTCGATCAAAAGCCATGTGCACGAAGACGAGGCGCGGGTATGGCGCCAGCGTGAAATCATCGTCCAACTGAAAGGCCGCAATCTTTCCATCGAGGCGGCGCAAATGCTTCTTTGCAGCTTCGAGGCGAGCCTGGCCCGGCACCAGAGCCGTTTGGACCAGGCCCTTCTTCATCGCGAGGCACGGCGGGCAACGAGCCTCGGTCCCTGGTTTGGCGGGCGCTAGCGGGGAATCACCGATTGAGGGAATCTGTCATCCCCTCGACGCCGGTTTTTGGCAGAAATTCATTGCCGAAAGCCGCTTCGCTCCTTTCGCGGGATTGCTCCACGAACTGGGCCGAATAGGACCGCTCAAGATAGGCAGGGTCGAATTCCGCCACCTCGTTGAGGGCGGCAATGTTGTCGAGGTAAAGCACGCCATTGTCGAAACGCAAGAGCTTTTGGCGCCTTAGCCATTGGAGACTGCGATTGCAATGCACCGGCGACATTCCGGTGGCGTTGGCGAGGGTCTCCTGCGAGAGAGGAATGTGGCAGCGATTGCCGGCCACCAGATGCGCGGCCCCCAGGCGCCAGACGATCTCGCAGAAGAGATGGGCAAGGCGGGCCCGTGCGCTTCTGCTCCCCAGATTGACCACCCACTCGCGGGCGATGGCATTGTCCTGGCGCGCCGCATAAGCCAGCGCAAGTCTGAGCCGCTCACTTCCCCGGGCCAGGCTGGCGAGCGTTCTGAGAGGCACCATCGCCACCCAACCCGCGCTGGATACTTCAATCGAATAATCCAATTCTCCATTGGTGGCGTAATCGTCGATCAAAAGCTCGCCGGGCAGCGAAAGAGAGACGATCTGGCGGTGTCCGCTCGCGGTTTCCTTGGAGCGGCAGAGAAAGGCCGTCACCGGAACCATGGCGCTGCCGGGCAATCCTCCCTCCCGCTCCAGAATCTGGTGGGCCGTCACGGCACGCACGTGAGAGATTGCGCCCACGACCGTCCGGCGATCGGCCTCGCGGAAGGAGCCCTTGGGGTCAAGCCTTAACAGCCAACTCGCGGCCGCTTCGGAAATCTTCATGACATGGACGTTCCACCGATGCAGTGACGAAAGAGCAGCGCGATTGAACTTACGCGAGGAACGCCCGGCCTTTCACCGGCGGATGTAGCTAAGCTCGGCAAGTGCCGCGCGGGACGGTTCAAGGCCAGATGGTGCGCATGCCCCGCTGATCATAGGCCTCGACGATGGATTCAAGAGTTGCGGCCCGGGCGCGATAATCGAGAGCGATGGCCGGCGACACGTCGACATCGCTTTGATCCATGCGGCGGATCATCCTGGTTCGCCCGCTTTCAAGTTCCAGCGCCCAGGCGTTGAGCCAGTCGCTCTGGCCGCGGCACGTCGCCTTGAGATAGATGGGGTCCAGCGCCATGCGCTCACCAGCTTGATAATGCCGGTAACGATAGCGCCGGGATCGCGCGGCAGGCACTATAGTAGGTTAGGAGCCGCGCCTTTTTTTTTGCGCGACCAAGAGCCGCTGTCGCTGTCCCGGTGCTAGCTAAAGGCGCTTCCTGTCGCCTGGAAACCGGCGAGGACCGCTCTTCCGAAAGTCTTATGTCGTCCGCGAAGGCGGTCATAAGACCGCTCATGAGGATGGCTCGCCCACATTGTTTCCCTGGTGACAAATGACGCGAAGCGGAAAGTCGTAGGCCGCAAGCCGCTTAAGCTCCTTCTCCAGAAGCGCTTTCACCTGGGCGCGGGACTGGGAGGCGGCGGCGAGCATGTCTTGCGTGTTGAGGAGGAGCGATGCGCCCTGGTGTCCCCTGGGCCCCAAAATCCCCAAGGAAAGCGGCACTCCTCCTTTGACGCCGATGGTCACGAAGTCAACGAACCAGGGCTGGCGTAGCGTTTTAAGCGGGTTTCCGATCAGCACCAGGCTCAACCCTGTCATGCCCTGAAGGGCTTCCACTTCCACGAAGACCTGGGAGCGGTCGGGCCGCCAGGAATCGTCCAGAATGGGAAGCTGCCGCCAGCCGCAATGATAGTCGCGGCAGATCGACGGCCGCGTTTCGTAAATGGTGCAGCCCCTGGCGCAATGGCGACAGGTGGCGCCCGCTTCCTTCTGGATTTCGGGCTTGTCAATGGCCATCGCGGTGCAGCAGACGGTGCAGTCGCCGCATTGCCGCCCCGGAACCAAAGCGAGGTCGTAGCTGGTCATCGCCGATGACGATGCCATGAAGTTCGGGCGGGGGAAATCGTGCTGCTTGAAGGACACGGCACATTTGCAACACCGTGGCCTTGAAGGGAATGACAACGCCGAACGGGCGGGTCGAGGCAATTCCTCCGTGTGGGGAATTCAGACCGTCCGGGGTACCATGGATTGCGCCGGCAGGGTTGAGAGCATATACCCCTTTTCATGGATCAAGCCGGCAAATCGGGCATTCGGGACTGCCATTGCCTTGGCCTGAGACGGGCGGCGCGGCGAGTCTCCAATCTCTACGACCAGGAGCTTCAATCCTCGGGCCTGCGCGCCACCCAATTCGCCATCCTGGCGCTGGTGAACGAGCTGGAGGAAGTGTCGGTGGGCGACGTGAGCGAAAGGCTGGGCCTTGACCGCACGACGGCGGGCAAAAATCTCAAGCCGCTGGAAAAGGCCGGTCTCATCGGCGTGGCCCCGGCCAACGGCGATCGGCGAATCCGGGCGGTCAGGCTCACCCGGCAAGGCGTCAGCGTGCTCAAGGAAGCCGTGCCCTTGTGGAGGCGGGCGCAATGCCGTTTCGAGGCGGCCAATGGCGCAAAGGCGGCGCAACTCAAGGCGATGCTGAAGGAATTGAAGACCGACGGTTGAACGCCGGTTGGATTTTCCCTTGCGTGGGGAAGGCCTTGGCGTGGGGAAGGCCTTGCCGGGAGATTAAGCACCCCCGCCAAGCGTAAACTGCTTGCTAACCGCCTTTTCGTACGCTTCCCCCCGAAGAAGGCTGCCAGAGCCCTTCAGGAATTTTTTCAAGAGTTGCTTGCGATGACCACCGGCTGGGAAAGGCTGAAAGTCCTCGTGGTGGACGACAACCGCGACATGCGCGCCCTGCTGCGCCGGCTCCTTGCTTCGGGCGGAATCCGCGAGATTCATGAGGCGGAAGACGGCGCCGCGGCTCTTTTGATGCTGCGCGACCATGCCTGCGACATCGTCATGACCGATCTGGCGATGACGCCCATGAATGGGCTGGAATTCGCCAGCAAGGTGCGCGGCGCCGGCGATACGCTCAACCCTCTGGTGCCCATCATCATGATCAGCGGCTATACGGAAAAACACCGTGTGGAGGCCGCCCGGGATGCCGGAGTGACCGAATACCTGGTCAAGCCCGTGACCCCGCGCAACCTCTTCGCCCGCATCAATGACATTGTCGAGCGTCCGCGCGCCTTTGTTCGCACGGCCAGCTATTTCGGTCCCGACCGAAGGCGCAAAGCGCGGCTCGATTATGATGGTCCGTACCGCCGGGAAGGGGACCCAAGCTGACATCCAGCCTACCGCTTCGCTGTTTGAGGCCCATTTTTGATGGCCTATCGCTTCGCTGCTTGAGGCCGTGCGTAAATATTTCGAAAATTCATCTTAAGCTGCTTGCCGCGCCGGATTTGCGAGCATATACGCGCTTTCAGTCTTCGTTTCTGTTCCCGAAGGCTCGCCCGTCCATCGCGACCCAACCGACCACTCCCCAGCGCGATGGACGGGCTTTCGCTCGGCTTCCATCCAAATGTCGGAGACCCGCACCTGCGGGAACGGGAAGCTTCATCAGGGCGTTGAAGCCGGCGGAACAGGCGGGAGTCTCAAATCGTCGCAACGCGCCGCGGTTTTTTGGCGTCGGCAGGGGCCCTGGTCGCCACATTAAGGGGACGCGAGGCGGCGGGTATGGCCGGCCGCGGCTTGTCCAAGTCGCCCGCCGGCGTGCCCGCCGGCGTGTCAGGCACCAACTGGGCTCGAAAGTCGGATTGGAATTTTGGAACTGCCGAGGCCAACAACGTCCGGCGCTTCGGCGACTGGCTCAAGGCAGGCTGGTACATGGACCCGACGCCCACCTTCCTCAACAAGGAATGCGAGACCTACCGCACCACCGATGGAAGCGACGCCAATCCCAATTTCCAGCCCTTCGGCGATCATTGCGACATCGTCGCCATCTGGAATGGGGGACCGATCCTCTCGGCGCTTGGCAACGGCAGCATCAGTTCCCTGATGGTCCGTTACGACATTCCCGATGGGCCCAGCGGCGGGCCCAGCGCGATCGGCTATTATGAACTCACCGCCAAGATTCCGTCCGCCGGCGGCGCCTGGCCCGCATGGTGGACAATCGGGCATCCGCCGGGCATCGGCCGCTCCCAGCGCTGGGGACCCGAGATCGACATTTTCGAGTTCACGAACACCGACACCAAAACCCTCTGGAGCACCTTGCATAAAGGCGCGCCTCCCACCTCCTATTGCTTCATGAAAAGGGGCACCACTCCGCCCGATGGCGACCCGCCGGCCATGGCCAGGAGCCCCGCCACCACCTACACCGGCACGGCGCCTTGGAATTGCGGCAGCCTTGCCTACGCGCCAGGCGGGGATTTTTCGCAAGATTATCACCGTTACGGCCTGAAGATCGACAGCAGCTACCATATTTCCATCTGGGTGGACGATGTCGAGACCGGCCTGTTCGCCGCCGAGCAATATTGCGACGATCGGGGCCGGCCGGTGTCGGTGCAGCTGATCGTCAATCTGGCGGTCGGAAACGGCAGCGATCCCGTGGGCTCGATCGACCGCATTGGCTTTGGCGGGCCGAACAATCGCGGACCCGCCAACAAATTCCGTTTAAGCATCAGGAACATTCAAGTCTGGAGCGCCTAACTTTCCCAATTCTGACTTACCCCAATTCTGACATTCCCCAATTCTGGCGGGAACATCGCGGGCCTCCTTGCGCGTTTGGCTGCGGGCCGTTTTGGAGGCCTTCTGCTCGCTTTGCGGGAAGGCGGCAGCGGCACGAAATTGCCAAGCCATTGCCAAGCCGGCGTCTTCCCGCTCACCCCGACAAGTTTCAAACCTAGGCTGCGACGAAAGTTCCGGCCTGGCCGAAGGGAACCTGCAGATCCTTGAATGGTCGGTCTCCTTGGGTCGGGTTTCGCTTCGGGGCGCCCAGGGAACTCCTTATGTGGCGCGGACGTTTGGAGTGCGCCGGTTGTTTTGGAGGGCTCTCTGCGCGCCAAGGAATTCGCCGAATGCTTCGCGGCGATCCGGCGTGGCGAGGTGCGGGCCGCGCTGGGCACGGTGGCCCTGAGCGTCGCCAGTCTGCTCAAGCTTGCGCTCCAGACTGCGGTCATTCCCGTTCTCGCCCGCCTTTTGGGTCCGCAAGCCTTTGGCCTGGTGGCGCTGGCGATGCCGCTGGTCCTGCTTGCCAATGCCATCGCCGATGGCGGCTTGGGCAACGCGCTCGTGCGCAAGCGCGATTCGTCGCGCGAACTGGAGTCCACGGTCTTTTGGCTTGCCGCCGGCACCTCATTGGCGCTGGCGCTCCTTCTTTCCTCTCTTGCCGTTCCCATCTCGCGGCTGATGGGCGCGCCCAAGATGGTGCCCATCCTCATCGTTCTCACCTTGATCCTTCCCATCAGCGGCTGTCTCTCGGTCCCCAACGCCCGCATCTCGCGCGATCGCAAATTCAGCATGTTCGCGGTGGTGGAAACGGTGGCGAGCGTCCTTGCCTCGCTGGCGGCGATCGCCGGCGCGCTGCTTGGTCTCGGGCCCTGGAGCCTAGTGATCCAACTTTTGCTGTTATGGACGGTGAAGCTTTGCTGGCT
>JBOHKF010000120.1:0-2283 GCA_050729015.1 Rhizomicrobium sp.
ACGTTCGCCTGGCCGCCGAGGATCCCCTCGGTGCCGACCTCCCGCGCGACGCGCGTGACCTCGACCGCTAACGACGCGAGCTGGTCGACCATCGTGTTGATTGTGTTCTTCAGCTCGAGGATCTCGCCGCGGACGTCCACGGTGATCTTCTTGCTCAAGTCGCCCTGTGCGACAGCGGTCGTCACCTCGGCGATGTTGCGCACCTGGTTCGACAGATTGTCGGCGAGCGTGTTCACGTTGTCGGTCAGGTCCTTCCACGTGCCCGCGACACCCTGCACGTCGGCCTGGCCGCCGAGGCGCCCGTCGGTGCCGACCTCGCGCGCCACCCGCGTCACTTCGGAGGCGAACGAGCGAGGCTGGTCGACCATGGTGTTGATGGTGTCTTTGAGCTCGAGAATCTCGCCCTGGACCGAGACCGTGATCTTACGCGAAAGGTCGCCTCTGGCCACCGCGGTCGTCACCTGGGCGATGTTGCGGACCTGGTCTGTCAGGTTGCCGCACATCGCGTTCACCGAGTCCGTCAGGTCCTTCCAGGTGCCGGCGACGCCGGGCACGAGGGCCTGGCCGCCCAGCTTGCCTTCGGTACCCACTTCGCGGGCCACCCGGGTCACTTCCGAGGCGAAGGAACGAAGCTGGTCCACCATCGTGTTGATGGCTTCCTTGAGCTGAAGAATTTCGCCGCGGACGTCGACGGTGATCTTCTTGGAAAGATCGCCGCTGGCCACCGCAATGGTGACGTCGGCGATGTTGCGCACCTGCGCCGTCAGATTGGAGGCCATGGAGTTGACGCTTTCGGTCAAGTCTTTCCACACGCCGGTCACTTCGCGCACCTGCGCCTGGCCGCCCAGCTTGCCTTCGGTGCCGACCTCGCGCGCCACCCGCGTCACTTCCGAAGTGAACACGGAAAGCTGCTTGATCATAGTGTTGACGATGTTGGCCGAGCGCAGGAATTCCCCCTTCAACGGCCGGCCATCGACATCGAGATTGACGGCTTGAAGCAGATCGCCCTTGGCCACAGCGGCGACGGCGCGCGTCACTTCCCCGGTCGGCCAAAGAAGATCGTCAATCAGGAAATTGACGGCATTTTCCATCTCGCCCCAGGCGCCCTGGTTCCATCCCAGCTTGACGCGGCTGCGGGTGCGGCCCTGCTTACCCACGACATCGCCCACCAGTTCGAGCTGGCGAGCCATGCGTTCATTGGTGGCGACGATGCCATTGAAGGTGTCGGCGATTCTGCCGACCATGCCGCTCTGGTTTGCCGGCAACCGCACCGAGAAGTCTCCGGTCTGCATCGCTTGCAGCGCCCGCAACAACTCTTCGAGGGCGAAATCGGGCGCGGCAGCTCTCAGCCCCTGCCCATTGGTGCCGGCCATGGGCCCGGCTTGTCGCTTCTCATGCGACCGTTCCTGTCTCAAAGCGACACCCTTCTCTCTTGTTGGCTAAATTCCGAAAACCGAGCTTCCATCAGAGCGGACCGCAGGACCGCCGGCAACGGGTCGGAGACTCATTTTTGGCCCCTTCCCCAGTGCCCACACCGACCCCGAAACGGCGAAACGCGTAGAAAGGGTTCCGGTTCCGCTCTTTTTTTTTAAAACTCACGCCCTTCCGTCACCACGAACCGGCAACGCCGGATCAAGTTCCCGCCCTCAGCGGGGCATGCGCCCGGGGCGGCGGCGCCTGTTTTTGCGCCAGATGGCGAACAAGATGACCATAAAACCCGCCAGCCGGAAAAGATAGACTGCGGGTTTCTGGTCGTTGAGGCTGCCCAGTACGAAGTCGGCCACGCTGTTGGCGGCCATCAATAGAAACCCCAGCGAAAACCCCAAGAAAAGCCCGTCCCCCGAGCGCCGCCAGAAGCGGAGAAAAAACAGGGCCGCGACCAGGGCGGCGGCGGTGAACAGTCCATGGGCGTAGGCGGAAAGAAGAGTATTGATGGGATTCATCGTCCCGTCTCCCACACAAAACCATAAACAAGCACGGCAAAGGCCAAAAAATGGGTCGCCAGGCGCAGCGGCCACAGAGGCGTGATCGGAAACAGCACCATGTCGGCTACCAGCGACAGATTGTTGAGAGCGAAGAAGCCGAATGCGAGCGCGGTCCAGAGCAAGAGCGGGGAACGCTCGGTTCGCCAGGCACGAAACAGCAGGCCGGCGCAAAGGACGCTGGCAATCAGGCAAAGAAAATAGACCAACGCGGCCCCGAATGCCGTCATGCCTCATCCTTTCCGATGCGGAATGCATCCGCGAGCGCGCGCCATGGGTCCAATCGCGCGATCAGGCCCAC
>JBOHKF010000121.1:0-1511 GCA_050729015.1 Rhizomicrobium sp.
ATAATGCGCAGATTGCACAGCACAATGCAGACTTGCATCAATACACGGCCTGCATGAATTCCTATGTCGCCAACGCTCAGGCCGACATGGACATGATCCGTGACAAGGCGAACAACGCCGTAAGCGCCGCGAAAAGCCCTTAGGCCCGCTCTATCCCGCCGCCAGGCTGTTGAGCGTCTCGTCATCCACCGCGCCCGGGTGCATCACCCCATTGATGATGAATGTCGGCGTGCCATCTATGCCCGCGCGTAGCGCCAAAGCCTTGGCCTCGGCTATTTCCGCGTCAATGGACGGGTTCTGCATGTCGGCCTTGAGCTTTGCCATGTCGAGCCCGGCTTTCCGGGCATCCGCATAGATCATTGCTTCGTTTACCGGATCGCTTTCGCTCATCAGGGCGAAATGCAGCGCCAAATACTTGTCGGGCTGGAACCTCGCCGCCAACGCCACCCGCGCCGCGACGATCGAATCGGGCCCCTTGATGGGAAATTCGATGAAGGAAAAGCGGGTGTCATTCTTGTGCCGGGAATAAAATTTCTCCACCGCCGGCAGCGAGGCGCGGCAGAACGGGCAATTGTAATCGTAGAACTCCACCACGCTTTTCTTGGCGTCGGCGGGACCGGTGACGAAGGCGATCCTGGTATCGAAGAAGGGCTTTAGCCCCAGCTTCTTCATCGCCACCGCCGCCTTGGCTTCACCGACTGCCTCTTCCTGCTGTTGCAGACGGTCCGTCATCTCCGCCACCAGCTCGGGATGACTCAAGAGGTAGCCGCGGATGTTTTCGTCTTTCGCGGGAAGCCAACCCCGGCCCGCGGCAACGAACACGATCAGAACCGCGAGGAAGGCCCCGCTCAAGGCGGCGGCGACGATGGCTTTGATATCGCGCATTCTTTTCCTATCGCTGTTGAGGAGCGCTTACCACGCCCACGATGTCATTGGCCCGCTCCCAATCGGGCGTTCCCTGAGGAAGGCCGCGCCTGGCACGCAGGGCGAAGATCCCGGCCCGCTTCATGGCGCCGGCGCTATAATAGGCCTCGGCGGTGGAAAGGTCGGCCATGGGCTGGTTCTTGAGCATGCTATAGGCCACCGCGGTTTCATACCAGGTAAAGACGTCGTCGTTCTCGATCAACGATGCGGACTTGAGATTATCGAGAGCCGGTCCCGCCAGTCTGGGGTCCTCCGTGGCCAATTCCGCGACCGCCAGGCCCAAGCGCAACTGCGACGCAGCGGGCCTTAGATTCACCGCCCTTTGATAGGCGGGGATGGCAAGCACCGGCTTGGCCATGCTCACGTAAATCTGGCCCAGCACTTCGTAAAAGAAGGGGTTATTGGGCTCGTCCGCGATCAGGCTGTTGGTGGAGGAAAGCGCCTTGGCGAGATCGGGCTTGCGCAGATAGATCATGGCGTGGGCATAGCGGGCCGGCTCGGATGTGTCGGCCTCCGGATAACGGTCGAGCGCCTCTTGGACCGGCAGAACGAAGCCCGCCAGTTTCGCCTGCACCATTTCGAATGTG
>JBOHKF010000122.1:0-3746 GCA_050729015.1 Rhizomicrobium sp.
CTCTATTTGGGTTCGCTGGCGGCGATCGGCCTGGACCCGACCCTGCATGACATCCGCTTCGTCGAGGACGACTGGGAGAACCCCACCCTCGGCGCCTGGGGGCTTGGCTGGGAGGTCTGGTGCGACGGCATGGAGATCACCCAATTCACTTACTTCCAGCAGGTGGGAGGGATCGATTGCGATCCGGTTTCTGCCGAACTGACCTATGGCCTGGAACGGCTGGCCATGTATGTCCAAGGCGTAGAGTTTGTGTTCGATCTTAAATTCAACGACCAATTACGCTATGGCGACGTGTTCTTTCAGAATGAGCGCGAGTTTTCCGCTTATAATTTCCAGCGCGCGAACACCGAGATCCTGTTCCGTCATTTCGCGGAAGCCGAACGACAATGCCGCGAATTGCTGGAAGCGCCCAAGCTCGCGCTTCCTGCCTACGACCAATGCATCAAGGCGAGCCACCTCTTCAATCTTCTGGACGCAAGAGGCGTGATCAGCGTCGCCGCACGCGCCGCCTATATCGCGCGGGTGCGAGGGCTTGCCAAAGCCTGCGCGGAAGCCTGGATGGCATCCCCGATGGGTCAATACCGACCTCGCGAGGGGCAGTGATGGCCGATCTGTTGCTGGAACTGCTGAGCGAGGAGATTCCCGCCCGCATGCAGGAAGGAGCGGCACGCGCCTTTGAGCGGCTGGTGGCGGGCGGGCTGTCCGGTCGTGGATTGTTGTTCGAAGGCATCAAGAGTTTTGCCGGACCGCGGCGGCTAAGCTTGGCGGTGAGCGGACTTCCCATGAAACAGCCCGATGGGCGCGAGGAGGTCAAGGGCCCGAAAATCGCCGCGGCGGCGAAGGCGATCGACGGGTTTCTGAGCAAGGTGGGATTGCGCAAGGACCAGCTCCGGATCGAGAAGGCCCCCAAGGGCGACGTTTATATCGCGACGATCTTGCGACCGGGCCGTGAAACCGCTTCCTTGCTGGCGGAAATCCTGCCCCAGGCGATGGCGCAATTTCCATGGCCCAAATCCATGCGCTGGAAGCCTGGCGTAGCCGCACGTTGGGTGCGCCCGCTTCATTCGATCCTCTGTACCTTTGACGGAGAGGTGGTGCCCTTTAGCTTTGCCGGGGTTTCGAGCGGCAGCCATACGCGCGGCCATCGCTTCCTGGCACCCGGCCGAGTCGAACTGCGACGCTTCGACAATTATGTGATCGGGCTCAGGAAAGCCCATGTGGTTCTGGACGCGGAAGAACGCGCCGCCATGATCTTCGAGGCCGTCAAACAGGCGGCCTTCGTGCACGGCTTGGAGATGGTGGAGGACGCGGGGCTGTTGGCGGAGGTAGCCGGGCTGGTCGAATGGCCGGTGGTGCTGGTTGGTACCGTCGAAGCGGCGTTCATGAATCTTCCGGCGGAGATTCTTCAAACCTCGATGCGCATGCAGCAGAAATATTTTGCGCTCCGCGAGCCTTTGAGCGGCCGGATCGCCAGTCGTTTCGCCCTGGTTGCCAACATGGTGGCGGAAGATGGCGGGCGCGAAATCGTGGCGGGCAACGAGCGGGTCCTGCGAGCGCGTCTTGCCGATGCCAAATTCTTCTGGGACGAGGATTTGAAGCGCACCTTGGAGAGCCGGGTCGAAGCGCTCAAGGGCGTGGTTTTTCACGCCCGACTGGGTACCCAATATGAGCGGGTGGAACGCATCGCGGCGCTGGCCGAAGAGATCGCGAGCAAGATCGGCGCCGATCCCAAGAAGGCGGAGCGCGCCGCGCGCCTGTGCAAGGCCGATCTCACCAGCGGCGTGGTGGGAGAATTCCCCGGGCTTCAAGGCGTGATCGGCCGCTACTACGCCCTTCACGACGGCGAGGATTCGGAAATCGCCGACGCCATCCGCGATCATTATAAGCCGATGGGCCCCTCCGATGCGATTGCCGGCGATCCGGTTTCGGTTTGCGTGGCGCTCGCCGACAAGCTCGATACCCTCACCGGCTTTTTCGCGGCCGGCGAAAAGCCAACCGGTTCTGGAGATCCCTTTGCGTTGCGCCGGGCCGCGCTCGGGGTCATCCGCATCATCCTTGAGCGGCGGTTGCGTCTTTCCCTTGCCGTCTCCCAAGACCTTCTCTCCTTCCTTGCCGACCGCCTCAAGATCGCGCTCAAGGAAAAAGGTGTGCCTCACGACATGATCGACGCAGTTTTCGCGCTCACCCACGACGACGATCTGGTGCGCCTGGTGGACCGGGTGGAAGCGCTGCAAGCTTTCCTCAACACCGAAGATGGCGCCAATCTTCTGAAGGGTTACAAGCGGGCCGCTAACATTCTCAAGGTCGAGGAGAAGCGGGACCAGAAGACATTTTCGGGCGAGGTGGAGGAGGCACGGCTTTTCGAACCGGGGGAAAAAGCGCTTCATGCCGCCCTGTCGGGCGCCAGGTCCCGCATTGCGGCGGCGCTGGAAAGGGAAGATTTTGGCCAGGCCATGCATCACATGGCGGCTTTGCGCGTTCCCGTGGATGCTTTTTTCGATTCTGTCAAAGTGAACGCGGAAGCCGCGGAAATCAGGGAAAACCGGCTTCGCCTTCTTGCTTCGCTCAGGGCGGTAATTCACCGGATCGGCGATTTCTCCAGAATAGAAGGTCACGGCGGGAAAAATGAATTTGGAACATGATAGAGGTGGGCTGGACGCGCTCGCGCGTCCGGCGCCGGAGCAGACTCGCATCGAGGGTGGAATGAAGTGGGTCTATGCGTTTGGGGACGGCAAGGCCGAGGGCCGGGCCGGCATGAAGGATCTGCTGGGCGGAAAGGGTGCCAATCTGGCGGAGATGAGCAGTCTCGGGCTGCCCGTTCCACCCGGTTTTTCCATAACCGCGGAAGTTTGCAGTTATTATTACGCCAACCGGGAAAGCTATCCGCCTGAGTTGAAAGACCAGGTGAGCTACGCTCTCGACCGGGTGGACAAGCTGGCGCGAGGGACGCTGGGCGATCCGCAGAGGCCGCTTCTGGTTTCGGTGCGTTCGGGCGCTCGCGTTTCGATGCCCGGGATGATGGACACCGTCCTCAATCTGGGCCTCAACGCCGCAACCACCGAAGGCCTGGCCAGGCTTACCGGCGATGCCCGCTTTGCCTATGACAGTTATCGCCGGTTCATCCAGATGTATTCCGACGTGGTTCTGGGTATCGAACACGCCCTGTTCGAGGAAATTTTGGACGGCGAGAAATCCGCCAAGGGCGTGGAGATGGATACCGATCTGGATGCCGATGACCTCAAACGCGTGGCAGAGCTCTTCAAGGCCAGGGTCAAGCAGCAATCGGGCAAGCCCTTTCCGGAAGATGTCCATGAGCAATTATGGGGGGCGATCGGCGCCGTGTTCGGCTCCTGGCGGTCGCCGCGCGCCAAGACCTACCGCAAGCTTCACAATATTCCGGAAGATTGGGGCACCGCGGTCACGGTGCAGGCCATGGTATTCGGCAACCGGGGGGCCACCTCCGCCACGGGTGTCGCTTTTACGCGCGACCCCGCCACCGGGGAGAAGCTGCTTTACGGCGAATTTCTCGTCAACGCCCAGGGTGAAGATGTGGTGGCGGGAATCCGCACGCCGCAACCCCTCTCCAGAATCGTGCGCGAGCGCCAGGGCGGCAAGAAGCCATCGATGGAAGAGGCCATGCCCAAGGCCTATGGCGAATTGAAAGCCATCGGCGAAAGGCTGGAACAGCATTATCGCGACATGCAGGACGTGGAATTCACGGTGCAGGAAGGCAAGCTCTTCATGCT
>JBOHKF010000123.1:0-6425 GCA_050729015.1 Rhizomicrobium sp.
ACCATCTTGTCCTGGGCGTCGCCGACAATCCGGCCAAGGCGCCGCTCTTCTCGCTGGCGGAGCGCAAGAGGATGCTGGCGCGCGAGGCCGAGCCGGTGGCGCGCGGCCGCGCCACCATCGAAGTGCAGTCCTTCGACATGCTGCTGGTGAAGTTCGCCGAAAATGTGGGCGCAGCGGTGATCATCCGGGGCCTGCGCGCCGTTTCCGATTTCGAATATGAGTTCCAGATGGTGGCGATGAACCAGCGCCTCAACATGGAAATCGAGACCGTGTTCCTGATGGCCGATCCCCGCCATCAGGCCATCGCCTCGCGGTTGGTGAAGGAGATCGCGCGGCTGGGCGGCGACGTGAGCCCGTTTACCACCCCGGCGGTCGCCAAGGCTCTGGTCGAGCGGTGCAAGGACCTGAAGGCATGACGCGTGATCCCGAAAACACTTTGATTCTCGAACTCAGGACGGGCGCGGTCGCGATCGCGCTCAAGCCCGGACTGGCGCCGCGCCATGTCGCGCGGGTGAAGGAATTGGCCCGCCGGCATTTCTATGACGGCGTGGCCTTCCATCGGGTGATCCCCGGTTTCATGGCGCAGACCGGCGATCCCACCGGCCGGGGCACGGGCGGCTCGGACCTGCCGGACCTGAAGGCGGAATTCTCGGAAGCGCGCCACCAACGCGGCACGGTTTCCGCGGCCCGCACCTCCAGCCCCGATAGCGCCAACAGCCAGTTCTTCATCTGCCTCGACGACGCCCCCTGGCTCGACCGCCAATATTCCGTCTGGGGCGAGGTGGTCGAAGGGATGGCGCATGTGGATGCCGTCAAGAAGGGCGGCGAGCACAACAACGGCGCCATCAAGGGCGAGCCGGACCGGGTGCTGAAGGCACGAATAGCGGGCGACAGCCAAAGCTGAGCCCGAGCGATAGAAACCGGCTGCCCACGGGATGACCGCATATTGGTGAAGCAAGCTGTCTTCCTGGTCGGCGGGTTCGGTTCCCGGTTGGCCGATCTCACACGGCGCACGCCCAAGCCGCTATTGGATGTGGGGGGACGGCCGTTCCTCGAATATCTGCTGGACGAAGCGGCCCGGCATGGCTTTTCGGACATTCTGTTGCTCGCCGGCTATCGCGGCGAGGACGTTCTCGGGCGCTATCACGGCCGCAGGTGGCGCGGCGCGCAGATTCGCGTTTTATGCGAAACGCAGCCGCTTGGCACGGGCGGCGCCTTGCGCTTCGCCTTGCCGCATTTGGCGCCGCAATTCCTGCTGGCGAATGGCGACAGCTTCTTCGACATCAATCTGCTGGCATTGGCCGCGGCCCTGCCAAGCGAGGGAATGGCGATGGCGTTGCGCGCCGCCGCCGGCTCGCGTTACGGGCGGGTTGGTCTTTCGGCCGGCCGCGTGGTCGGCTTTCACGCCCCCCAAACCGGTGTCGAAGGCCCGATAAATGCCGGTATTTATGTCATGCACCGCGCGGTCGTGAACCGGATTCCGCAAGGGAAGGCCTCGCTGGAGAGCGATGTTTTTCCCGATCTCGCAGCCGCCGGGCGAATCCGCGGCTGGCCGGCCGGCGGCTATTTCATCGATATCGGGATCGCCGAGGATTTTGCGCGCGCCCAACATGAAATGCCCCAACAGGTGCGCCGCCCTGCCATATTCTTCGATCGTGATGGCGTGCTCAACGCCGATAAGGGCCATGTCCATCGCATGGAGGATTTCGTCTGGCTGGACGGGGCAATGGACGCCGTCCGGCTTGGCAACGACCGCGGCTATTTCGCCTTTGTGGTCTCAAACCAGGCCGGAGTCGCCCATGGCCTTTACGACCGGGAAGCGGTCGAGAGATTGCACGATTGGATGAACGAACAATTGGCGGCGAAAGGTGCGCATGTAGATGCCTTCGAATATTGCCCCCACCATGCCGAAGCCAAGGTGCCGGCCTATCGGATTGCCTGCCGGCGCCGGAAGCCGGAGCCCGGAATGATCCTCGACCTGTTGCAGGGATGGCCGGTCGATCGCTCAAGAAGCTTCCTTGTCGGCAACATGGAGAGCGATCTTGCGGCGGCCAGGGCGGCGGGCATTGCCGGTCATTTTTTCAAAGGCGGCAATCTGGAACAGTTTATCCGGGGGCATTTCCCGGCTTAGCCGGCGCAAAGATCGCCGCTTCACACTTTTCCTGGAATTGCTCTAGGGATCGGAGGGAGACGGAAACAGGCGGTCGGTCTTTCCGGTGAGCCGGTATGCCAGCAACCCGATCCATTCGTGGGTGCTGGCGTCCACGGCGAGCAGATTTAAGGCCAGATCGTAGCTCGATGACGTCCTTGACGTTCGATACGCCACCGGGACGGCGGTGACCGGCCAACCGGCTTTATGGAAGGATCCCACCGCGCGCGGTATCTGCAAGGCCGAGGCAATGAGCAGCCAGACGTCGCCGGGCCTGGGCTGAACGAGGCGCTTGCTGAAGATGGCATTCTCGTAGGTCGAGCGCGATCTGCCCTCGAATTTTATCCTACGGACGTCCAAGCCCTGGTTTTTGAAAAAGCGCCTCGCAACCATAGCCTCGGTCGTTCTGCCCCTCGCAAAGAGGTTGCCATTGCCGCCGCTGAATACCAGCGCGGCCGTCGGGTAGGCCCGGGCCAGCCTCGCAAATTCGGTCAACCGTTCGGCGTCGGCGTTGAGGGTCGGCCGGCCACGCTCGACCGATGCGCGCGTATCTATGCCGCCTCCCAGGACGATGATGCCATCGACATGGGCCGGCAGGTGTCTCGGAGAAGCAAACCGGTTTTCGAGAGGGGCGGTCATCAATTTGGACAATGGTGAAAGCGCCACGACGCAGAGCATCAGCACCGCCGCACTGGTGAGGCATATTCCGGTCTTTCGGCGTGCCTTGAACCAGGAAAGCACCGTGCCGGCGACAAGCAAGATTAGAAGCAGGTCGCCCGGACGCTCGAAGGGGACGAGGATTTTCGAGAAAAAGAAGAACATCGCTGGTCCTTAGGCCCGCCGGCCGTCGCCAAATCCGGAGAAAACTGCGCCGCGATATCCCGTCCGGGAAGGCCGCGAACGAATCCCTGTTTGTTGAAACGCCGATCGGCTCAGGGCTTTTGGGGCCCTCGTCACAATGGCCGGCCGGATCGGACTGCTTCGCCTCGACAGGTCGTGCCCCTATGCTATACGCAAGTGTGATTCCCGGTCGAGCACGAGAACCCCGCCTATGTCCAGTGTAAAGAGCAAAGTTGCCCTGGTAACCGGTTCGACCGGCCAGGACGGTGCCTATCTGGCCCAACTGCTTCTGGAGAAGGGCTATGTCGTTCATGGAATTAAGCGGCGGTCTTCGTCGTTTAACACCGGAAGATTGGATCACATCTACCAGGACCCGCACGAGCCCGATCCGCGCCTGGTCCTTCATTATGGGGATATGACCGACTCCACGAACCTGATCCGTATCGTTCAGGAGACCAGGCCCGACGAAATTTATAATTTGGCGGCTCAAAGCCATGTGCAAGTAAGCTTTGAAACCGCCGAGTATACCGCCAATGCGGATGCTCTCGGCCCCTTGCGGCTGCTTGAGGCAATCAGGCTGCTGAAGCTTGCCGACAAGACGCGGTTCTATCAGGCATCCACCTCGGAGCTTTACGGCAAGGTCCAGCAAGTCCCGCAAAGCGAAAGCACCCCCTTTTATCCGCGATCCCCCTACGGCGTGGCCAAGCTCTATGGCTATTGGATTACCGTCAATTATCGCGAAGCCTATGGGATGCATGCTTCCAACGGAATTCTCTTCAACCATGAGAGTCCGATAAGGGGCGAAACCTTTGTGACGCGCAAAATCACCCGCGCCGTTGCCGCCATAGAACTCGGGTTTCAGGACTGCCTATTCATCGGCAATCTCGATGCGAAGCGCGACTGGGGCCATGCCAAGGACTATGTGCAGGGGATGTGGCTGATCGTGCAGCAGCCGATCCCGGACGATTACGTGCTGGCGACCGGGGAGATGCACTCCGTAAGAGAAATGATCGAAGTGTCGTTTTCAGAGATCGGCCGCACAATAGATTGGTCGGGCAAGGGAAAGGACGAAGTCGGCGTCGAGGCCAGCGGCAAGGTCGTCGTACGGGTCGATCCTCGCTATTACCGGCCGACGGAGGTGGAGGAACTCCTTGGCGATGCCTCGAAGGCAAGGCGGAAGCTTGGCTGGAAACATCGGATTTCGTTTCGCGAACTCGTAAAGGAAATGATCGCCGCCGACCTCTTGCAGGTGGCTCGCGAAACGCGAAATAACCGGTTGGATTAGGCGATGGAGGAGGCGCCGCACGTCGCGTTCGATCTTAAGGGCAAACGGGTCTGGATAGCGGGCCATCGCGGCATGGTCGGATCGGCCCTGGAGAGGCGGCTATCTCGCGAAGCCTGCGAGATCGTCACGATAGACCGCTCTCGGGTCGACCTGCGGGACTGCTCCTTGGTCAAGCGGTGGGTCGCCGACCAGCGGCCGGACGTCGTATTCCTGGCGGCAGCCAGGGTAGGCGGCATTCTCGCCAACAGCTTGCATCCGGCCGAATTTCTTTATGACAATCTGGCGATCGAGATGAATGTCATCGAGGCGGCCCGCTGCGTCAGGGTTGCCAAGCTGCTTTTCCTGGGGTCCAGCTGCGTCTATCCCAAATTCGCGCCCCAGCCCATCAAAGAGGATTCTCTTCTTGGCGGCCCGCTGGAGCCCACCAACGAGTGGTATGCGATCGCAAAGATCGCGGGACTGAAATTGGCGCAAGCCTGTCGTCAGCAATATGGCCTCGACTTTATTTCTGCGATGCCCACCAATCTTTACGGGCCCAACGACAATTTCGATCTCTCAAGCGGCCACGTTATGGCCGCGCTGATTCGAAAGTGCCATGACGCGAAGATCGGCGGTGACCGCACGGTCGTCGTCTGGGGCACCGGAGCGCCTCGCCGTGAGTTTCTCCATGTCGACGATTGCGCCGACGCGCTGGTTTATCTGATGAACAACTATTCTGCGTCCGGACCGGTGAATGTCGGCTGCGGCCGGGACCTGCCGGTTTCCGAACTCGCTCGGCTGGTGGCTCGGGTGGTGGGATTTGGCGGGGATATATCCCATGATCTTTCCAAGCCTGACGGCACGCCCCGCAAGCTTCTGGACATCTCCCGGTTGAGCGCCTTGGGCTGGCGGCCCACGATGGCATTGTCCGACGGCATCGCTCGAACTTACGAATGGTATCTTGCGCACGTGGCGGCGGCTTGAAAGGCGAGGCGCCGGTCTTATACGGTAATTTTTGGTGTATCGCCTCCCGCAGCCTTAGAGAGGAAATTCCCCACGGAAAACCGCTAGAAGGTGCGGCGATGCAGGGAATGCCATGACCGCGCCCATTCCCTTCATCGATTTGCAGGCTCAACGCCGCCGGCTCGGAAGCAAGCTTGAAGAAGCGATCAAGACCGCGGTAGAGGGCGGGCAGTGGATTTTGGGTCCGCAGGTCGCGCAGTTGGAACGCGATCTGGCGGCATGGGCCGGGGTCAAGCATGCGATTACCTGTGCCAACGGCACCGATGCGCTGCTCCTGATTCTGCGGGCCTGGGATGTCGGGCCGGGAGATGCCGTCTTCGTTCCCGCCTTCACATTCGCCGCCAGCGGCGAAGTGGTCGTGCTGGCCGGTGCGACGCCGGTTTTTGTGGACGTGCGGCCCGACACCTTCAACATGGACCCCAAGAGTCTGGAAGAGGCGATTGCGCTGGTAAAGCGCGAGGGCCGGCTCAAAGCCAGGGTGGTGATGCCGGTGGACCTTTTCGGACAGCCCGCCGATTATCGCGCCCTGGCGCCTGTTGCCGCCAGCGAAGGCCTGAAGCTTCTTTGCGACACGGCGCAAGGCTTTGGGGGGCTTCTCGACGGCAGGCGAACCGGCGCCATCGGCGATGCGGCCGCAACCAGCTTTTTTCCGGCCAAGCCACTGGGCTGCTATGGCGACGGCGGCGCCTGCTTCACCGATGATGACGACCTCAAAGACCGGTTGTTGTCGCTGCGCATGCATGGACAGGGAAAGGATCGCTACGAGCATGTGCGGATCGGGTACAACTCGCGCCTCGACACCATCCAGGCCGCGATCCTGATCGAGAAGCTGAAAATCTTCGAAGACGAGATCGCGCGGCGCAACCGCGTGGCCGAACGATACAGCCGGGCCTTTGCCGGCTCTAATCGTCTCCTCACGCCCCGAATTATCGCGGGCGCGGTCTCCACTTGGGCGCAATACACATTGCAGATCGCAGAGCGGGCGAAATTCCAGGGCGAATTGCGGGAAGCGGGGATTCCGACGATGGTTTATTATCCCGTTCCGCTTTCCAGGCAGAAGGCCTACGCCCGCTATCCTTCCGCGCCGACCCCGGTAGCCGCGCGCCTGTCGGAAAAGGTTGTGAGCCTGCCGATGCATCCCTATCTCGA
>JBOHKF010000124.1:0-8314 GCA_050729015.1 Rhizomicrobium sp.
ATCGCCTACTCGGCCGCCTACAATTCGCTGTTGAACTCGGTGGCGCGCGAACAGAAGGATGGATTCTGGAGCACCGAACAGACGCTCAGCAATGGCGATGTGGGTCATTTCCACACCGTGTCTGCCACCGCCGACAAGCTTTTTGGAAACACCGATGTCAAGCTGCTCACCGGTTATCGCTGGTTCGACAGTTTCGGCCAGTCGAACAGCCGCGGTCAGTCCTTCGACACCGCCAACTTTAGCTATGACTTTCCCGGCTACAAGTCCTGGGAGTCCGAGCTCACGGTCAATGGCAATGATTTCGACAATCGCCTCAAATGGACCACCGGTCTTTTCTTCTTCGAAGAGTCAAGCCCCGATGACGGCGGATTCGAATATTTGTTCCTGCCCAGCGCCGGCTCGGCGCCGACCGCAGCCCCCGGCAAGCAGATTACCGTCACCGACTGGTCGAACAATGGCGAGCGCAATACCAGCTACGCGGCCTATGCCCAGGCCACCTACAGCCTGACCGACGCCACCCGGCTGACGGCGGGGGTGCGCTACACGCTGGATCAGCGGGCGGCGTTCATCGATACGACGACCATCCGCACTCCGGCCACCGC
Organism: Rhizomicrobium sp.; assembly: GCA_050729015.1. GTDB lineage: Bacteria > Pseudomonadota > Alphaproteobacteria > Micropepsales > Micropepsaceae > Rhizomicrobium. Next base: position 603 of record JBOHKF010000124.1, read on the forward strand.
GGCGACGACCGCGAAAGTCACGAACGGCGTTTTCGACCCCGCGGACTTTAGCTATCAGGGCATTGCCTATTCCGGACAGACCCAGGTCTGCGCCATCACCACGCCGGCCGGCACGCCTTTGCCTTTGTCGCAATGCCCGACGTCGCTCACCAGGAACTTCAGCAAGCCGACCTGGACCATCGCTCTCGATCACGACCTTTTCGACAAGACCATGGTCTATGTCACCAGCCGGTCCGGGTATCGTTCCGGCGGCATCAACTCCCAATCCGCCAATCCCGCGGTGGTGGTGGGCCAGCCCGAGAATGTGACCGACTTTGAGGCCGGCGTGAAATCGGAATGGTCGCTTTGGGGCACGCCGCTGCGCACCAACTTCGCCCTCTACAACACCCAGTACAGCGATATCCAGATCGCCGTGACCATGCCCAATGTGACCCTGGCGACGGGTCCGGGCGGGGTGGGCGCCTGCACCCAGGCGCTTTTCAACGCCGGCCAATGCCTGGGCACGCAGAATTCCGACGTGACGCTGAACGGCAAAAGCGCGCGCATCTATGGCGGGGAATGGGACATGACCGCGATCCCGTTCCCGGCGCTCACCCTCAATTGGTCGGGAAGCTATCTGGACGCGCGCTACACCAATTTCGCGTTTGTGCCCCCGCCCGGCTATCTCGAGCCCACCGGCACCAACAACCTCTCCGGCACGCCCTTTCCATTGCCCGCCTGGCAGACCAGCGTCACCGCGAATTATTCCTTTGGCGTCCACCAGTTGGGCGAGATGGCGGTCGGCGATCTGGTGCTCACCGCCCATTATTACTGGCAAAGCCGCTATCTTGCCGAGTTGCAGCATTTCAATCCTTCGCAGGAGACATCGCCCTACGGGCTTCTCAATCTGCAGCTCAATCTGGTGGATATCGGACGGTCGGGCGCCGACCTGGCGCTGTTCGTCGACAACGCCACCAACCAGAAGGCCTGCGTGCCGGAATATCAGGGGGTGCTGAATTCCGTGCCCAATAACACCTTCGGCGTTGCGGGCACGTCGGGGGTTCTGCAATGCATTCCTCTGGCGCCGCGGATGTCCGGCATCCAGGCAATCTATCGATTCTGAATGCCCCTGCTCTTCTCGGAATGCCCGTGCTCTTCGTTCAGCGGACCGGCGTGACCTTGAGGAGCGTCATGTCGAAGACAAGGGTCTGGTTGGGAGGAATGACGCTGCCCGCGCCATCGGGCCCATAGCCCAGTGGCGATGGAATCACCAGTTCCCAGTGGTCGCCTTCTTTCATCTTGGAAAGCGCCTCGACCCAGCCGGGAATGAGTTGCCCCGCCGGAAAGGTGGTGGGATGGCCGTTCCGGGTCTGGTCGAAGATTTTGCCGTTGATCAGCGAGCCTTTGTAGAGGACCGTGACCAGGTCATAGGCCGACTGGGGCGACTTGCCGGAGCCGGATTTCAGCACGCGGTATTGAAGGCCGTCCGGTGTCTTGATGACGCCCGGCCGCCTCGCATAATCGGCCAGGAACTTCTGGTTCGAAGCCGCCGACAGATTGTATCTGCTTTTGGCCGCACCGTTCTGGGCCCAGGCAAAGCTGGCTGCGCAAATCATGACCGCGCCCGCGAGCGCCAGGAAACGAACCATGGAACCTCCAAATGTCCAGTATGCTCTGACCACCGGATTGCCGTCGCCGGAGAGCCGCGCGGATCGGCCGGCTCTCATTGACCCTCGAGCGATCCATCGCTCCGGGACAGGAGCAGGCCCGCCGCAACATCGCACATGTCATGTTTAATGGGAAGGAAGAGGGATTGCAGTCGTGAGCTTGAGTTCTTCCATCGCGAAGGCTCCCGAGACGTCGGTCAGCGGCGCGGCGCGGATCAATTGCTTGTAGACCCGGTCATAGCCGGCGATGTCGGCGACCCGGAGCTTGAGAAGATAATCCACGTCGCCTGCCATTCTGTAGAATTCCACGATTTCCGGGATCTTCCGCACGGCCGCAGCGAAGCGGTCCAGCCATTCCTGGCTGTGTTCGCCTGCCCGCACCTGGACAAAGACGATGGTGCCGGCTCCCAGCTTGACCGCATCCAGGAGCGCGACGCGCTTCAGGATGTAGCCGCCGTCCTCAAGCTGGCGGATGCGCCGCCAGCAGGCATTTTGCGACAGGTGAATGCCATCGGCGATCTCACCGATGGAACGGCTGGAATCCTCTTGCAACATGGCGAGAATACGCAGGTCTGTCCCGTCCATATGGGCTATCATGAGATATTTTCCCACAAATCAAGCAGATCGCAATAGATTATGGGAACATATCCCACGGGAATAGCAATATATTACTCCCCACTCTCTATGGGGAGTTTGCCATGTTCGCACGGCTGTTTCTCGCCCATCCGCAATCCGTCGGTGAAAGCTACTTCGTGCATCAGCGGATGGCTTTCTCTTTTGCGGGCCCGCTTCTTCTTGCGGGTTTTGGCTGTCTTCTCCACGCCCTGATCCCGGGCTTTTGCGAGCGTACGGCGTCCAGCAGAATTGAAATGCTGCACAACCAGCTGATCGCCAACCGTCGCGGGGGTCGCTGAGTCCTTCTCTCATGCAAGCCGCGGTTGGGGCCGGGCGGTGTTTTCGACCGGCGGGCTATCCCGTTGGACAGGCGCCGTGTCGCCATGAACCGCACCCTTGCTGGTTCGATCAACCGATATAAGACAGAATCCATTCGACGATTTAGGGCAGAGGATCGACAGATGAACGCTCGGATACTTGCCGGAAAGTGCTTCTGCGGCGCCGTTGCGTATACGGTTCCGGACGAGTTTCTCTATGCCGCTTATTGCCATTGCTCCAATTGTCGCCGGACGACAGGTTCGGCGTTCAAGCCTTTCGCGGGTATCGAACGTGAGAAGCTGGTCCTTGCCAAAGGGCAAGAGGATCTCATGATCTTCGGCGAAGACGATGGCAATGACACGCACTGCAAACTATGCGGGTCGCTGGTTTACTCCGTCGTTCGAGACGGTGCCTATGTTCACGTCGCCATGGGAACGCTGGTCGATGACCCGACGATACGGTCAAACAAGCACATCTTCGTCGGCTCCAAGGCGCCGTGGTTCACGATCACCGACAAACTGCCACAATTTGCCGAGCACGCGACAGCCGGGACGTAGGAGCGCTTACGGTTGGTCGGGCGATACGCCTGGACAGCGGCCGAGGCGTGGCGGCGTTCTTCAAGCTGGAGGTAGGCCCACAAAGGGATCGAGCGCCGCCACGCCGAGCGGTATAAAGGCCTTCAAGTTACGCGTCAGCACGATCAGGCCATGCCGCTGTGCCGTGGGCGCGATAATGATGTCGGCCAGTCCAGGCGCCCGGCCTTCGCCGCGGACGCGATCCGACGGCACACCGGCGATCCGCCGTCGCAGTGTCGAGGGCCAGGATGCGTCCTCCATGTAAATGCCGCAGGGCTTCCAGCCAAGCAGCCAGGTCTTCGCTCCGGCGCGTGGCACCTTCGCGCTGGAGTTTGGCGATGCCGTCTTCGATTTTCGCGACGCTCATCGCCGAGAGCGAGAGCAGCGCCGATTGTGCATCCATCCCGGCGACAAGATCAGTCCGGACGGCCCGTGCCGGAGCCGCCGAGATCACATTCGTATCGACGAGATACCCGGCCATTCAGAGGTCGGAGGCGCGCAGCGGTTTGCGATTGCGTGCCGGCAGATCGTCCGAGGCCAGTGGTGCGGCCATCAGCAAACGCCCGAACGAGGAAATATGCGATAGCCGCTCCCATTCTTCGAAGCCCAGGATGACCGCCTCCCGCTTCCCATGCCGGGTGATAACAGCGGGCTTGCCATGCACCGCGTCATCCACCACCGCCGACAGGCTGGCCTTGGCATCTTGTAACTGAATCTCTCGCATGGCACGGCCTCGAATAGTTGGTGACTACAGTGGTCATATAGGCTGGATAAAGACGGTTGGCAGGAAATGGCACCCGCCGAAATCCGCCCTTGCCTATGTTGCTTTAGTGTGATAACTATATGCCGTGACGGAGCCACGCGACCCTACCCTCGATGTGCTCCTCGACCTCGACCTCGACCTCGACCTCGACCTCGACCTCGACCTCGACCTCGACCTCGACGGGCAGGTTCTCGTGGTGGACGCGGAGGGCGGCCACTGGGTCCGGTTCGTCGTGACGCCGGTGCTGGTGTCGGCGGAGAAGCCGCACGGCATCGACTACTCGCTGACGCTGCATGGGCCAGATGGCGAACGGCTGGTCGGCTTCGACAACGCCCATCCGGTGGCGAGGCAGAAGCGCGGCGCGGCGCAGGACCATCGTCACCGGCTGCGAACGGTCAGGCCCTATGCCTACCGAGACGCGGCGACGTTGCTCGGCGATTTCTGGGAGACGGTGGTCTTGCGCGAGAGAGGAGTGATCCCATGACCACCTGGAAGGTCGGCATCGCCAGCTACGAGGACATGAAGGCCCGCACCATGGCCGTGGTGCGCGGCGAGCGTCGCGTCAAAGCCGACGAGCCGAAGGTCTGGTTCACCTCGACCGAGTCCTTCGCCAAGGTTCTGTCGGCCGGCAATCGCGAGCTGTTGCGCGTCATCGCCGAGAAGGCGCCGGGCTCGCTCGACGAGCTGGCTCGGATCACCGGCAAGGCCAAGTCGAACCTGTCGCGCACGCTCAGGACCATGGAAGGCTATGGCTTGGTCCGCCTCGAACGCGGTGAGCGCGGACGGATCACGCCCAAGGTGATGCATGACCGCGTGGAATTGGACCTACCGATTACGTTGTCGCGCAAGGCAAGCTGAACAATGACCGCCTGGGAGCGGGCGGGCCGGACCCGCCCGCCGGCTTAAGTGGTATATCCCTTACGGGAACTTGCCCAATGACCGGATCGAGCCAACAGATGCGCCGCGCGGCGAAACTATCGCTATCGGTAATCGTTTAACACGCGGTCCGTTTTTTCCTTTTCCTTGGCCGGAATGCAGGCCCGGTATGTTCCACGACGTCTCCGCCGCGCATCACGCGCACGGTTTTGCATCTTACCTGACCGATCCCAAGGATCATCAAGTTGCGACGGCTTGGTACGATTTCACAAGCGCCGACGCGTGGCTCCAAGATCGGGCATACGAAATCGCGGATCATCTGGGCCGCGTGCCCGAGGAAAAGTGGGTAACGATTGGGGACGGCCGATTTGGCTTAGATTCCATCCGGCTTATGGCGCATGGCGTGATTAATGCCTTCGCTACGGACATCGATGAGACACTGCTCAAGGATGCCAAGGCGCGCGGCGGTCTTTCCAACTATCGGATTGAGGATGCTGAGAGGCTGTCCTTCCAAGACAAATCCTTCGACTATGTCTTTTGCAAAGAGGCACTGCAGCAATGCGCGCGGCCAAGCTTGGCCCTTTACGAGATGCTACGCGTGGCAAAAAAGGGGGTAATACTCGTCGAGCCGAATGACCGCATCAATTCTCGGGTGCGACGGGCGCGCGCGCTCTATAAGCGGCTATTGGGAGGCCCCAAAGTCCATATGGATATCAACGCATATGAGAAGGTCGGAAATTATATTTCTTCGATTTCCCCACGAACCGTGGAGAAAATCGCCCTCGCTCTCAACATTCCACAACTGGCGTTCAAAGGCTTGAACGATGCCTACGAACCGGGCGACGAATTGGCGTCGCTGAACTCTGCCCGAGGACGCCGGATGAGACGCAAAATCCGCTTTCGCGACATGCTGTGCGAGTTTCGGCTCGACAAGTACATGTTTCTTATGGCGGCGATATTCCATTCTCCGGTGACCAGGTCCCAACGGACGAATATGGAAAAGTCCGGGTGGAAATTTGAGGATTTGCCGCGAAATCCATACATCACCGAACAATAGGACGGCATGCCGTCGGTGGGCGAACAAGTTGCTCTCAAATGGCGGTGCCGGAGGGATTCGAACCCTCGATACGGCTTTTCGACCGTATAACGGTTTAGCAAACCGCCGCCTTCAGCCTCTCGGCCACAGCACCACGCGCCCTTCAGCCCAAGACGAGGAGGCTGAAGGCCTTAATTCTCTGCCCACATCCGCGGGGCGGGGCAGCCTCTGGCCGAACCAAGCAGAACAAGCCCTTTTGCACCAGATTTCACGGAGGCTCAAGGCGCGGGCATGCTTGCGCCATGGAGCAAGGCGAGAAAGCAGGTCGAGAAAAAGTGTGAAGCGGTTTTCCGTCCGGAGATGGGCGCAGACCGCCGGTTCCCTGGCGGAACGTGGACTCATGCGGCCGCGTTTTCTCAAGGGGGCTTCTTGGGAGCAAGCGATGAAATCGCGCATTTTCCTTCTATCGAGCGGTCTTGGCCTTGCGGCATTGCTGGGTATGCCGGCTGCGGCGCAACCGGCTAGCCCTGCGGCCACACCTGGCCCGGCAGTTGCGGGCGGACAATTGGACGCCAATAGCATGGACGCCAATAGCATGCCCGCCGATCGCTCCACACCCCAAGAACACGCCCAGACCGCCGGACTCAACAACCAGGAATCGGCAAGCACCGGTCAGGCCGACAGCCAGGCGGCGAGCGCTGACGCTCAGTATCAGGCACAGCGGAAGGAATATCAGGAGCAGCTTCGCCAGAACCAGAAGGCGCAAGCCGATTATCAAAACCAGAAGGCCGCCTATGACGCCCGGACCGCCCGCTATGAAAGCCTGCGCGCCCGCTTCGCCGCCGAGCGCGCCCAATATCATCGCGATCTCTGGCCTTACGATTACCGGCCATGGGAATTGCGGCCCGACTACCAACTGATGCATGCGAAGGTCGAGATCACCAATGGCGATCATGTGGGCACGGTGACAGCCATCGCCCGCGATCCTTTTGGCCGGGCCGAAGGTCTCGAAGTCTCTCTGGACGACGGCAAACTGGTCTGGATTGATGCCTCCGACGCCCGATTCAACCGCCCCCAGGACATCCTGATGACCGATCTGGATCGCGACGATCTTCGCGAGATGGCGGACGAGAGACTCTGAAACTCCCGGCAGGAGCAATCGGGCCGATGACGTCCGGCGGGGCGGCCTAGCCTTTGACGGCAAAGAAACTTTGGCGACCGCAAAAGGCCGCAAAAGAGGGTTTGGACCGGAAAACCCACGGGGCGGGCGAAAATCCCGCCAAGCCCCTATATGTTGATCGCCCCTTACGGCCGCCAGAAGGCGGGCTTGCGGCTAGCGTTCCTGTCCACAGCGCCGCTTAAAAGACCGCATAATTGCCGCGTTTTTAGCGTTTGACTTTGGGGTGAGGCCCCCCCTATAACCCGCGCCCACGCCGGTTCGCGGGCGAAGGTTTCTGCGGGCGGTGTTTTCGTCGAAAAAATGGCGTGAAGATTTCGGTTTCGACGGGCTGTTTGACATTGTGATTTTCGGAAGGGGAACGTGGGCGGCGACGCCTGCCGGCTGAACTTGCGTCCAGGGACTGTCCTTGGGCGCCTAAGCAATCGAGCAGCGACGCAATGAATGCTCGCGTTCTTCTGCAAAAACGAAAGACTCTAAAGTCGGCCGGAATCGGACCTTGACGGGACCGATGCCGGCCAACCCTTGTCAAAAGTTTTTGCGAACTACGCAACAAGAGAGCATTCAGCGTTTCGTTGCATAGGATCAAAACATGAGAGTTTGATCCTGGCTCAGAACGAACGCTGGCGGCAGGCCTCAAACATGCAAGTCTAGGGGGTGTAGCAATACATCACCGGCGGACGGGTGCGTAACGCGTGGGAATGTA
>JBOHKF010000125.1:0-2136 GCA_050729015.1 Rhizomicrobium sp.
CCCATGGCGTAATAATAGGAGCGATGGGGCGCGCGGGCGGGACCTTCGGTAACATGGCGCGAAGGAAGCCGGGACTTGTCGAAGCGGGACATGTGGCTCTTCCCAAAAAAAGGCGCCGGACTATGGCCGCGAGGTGCCAGCCCTTCAAGCGGCAAATCGTTTATGGCGTCATCTGTCTTCGCCGGGTGAACCCTCTAAAAGGCCTTTGCCCCGCTGTCCAAAAAAAGCCCCGGAGCAGGGCTTCCGGGGCTTTCGGAGAGGCGGCGGACCGCTCAGCGATTGTAATCGCGGTCATTGTAATCGCGGTCATAGCCGCGGTCGCGGCCATAATCGTGATCGGCATAATAATAGTGACGACGGCCGCGGCGGTCGCGATAGGAATAGCGGTGGCAATCATTGCTGCGGGCGATGGCATTGCCGGCAAATGCACCTGCCACGCCGCCGACCACCGCGCCGGTCACGCTGTGCGAGGCGAGGCCGCCCAGAAGCGCGCCGCCCCCCGCCCCCAGCACCGTCCCGGTGTAATGGGAGTGGCCGCTGCATTCGTCGGCGAAGGCGCCCATCGTTCCGGCGCCGAAAAGGATCAGTGAGGCGGCGGCGATCTTGGCAAATCGTTTCATTTGGCTCTCCTTGGCCCTTCGAGAATCGCGCTTACAGAAAACGAGAAGCTCGAGGGTTTCGTTCCGTGAGGACGCTTTGGCGCGCTTGCGGGGAAAGGCGCCGTTCCAATTCCCGGGCAATTCGAGAAGAGAAGGCAGACGTCAGGCGGGTTCCGGCACGCGAGCGGGATAGTCGGTATAGCCGCGGGCGCCGCCGGAATAAAAGGTTGCGCTATCCCAAGGATTGAGCGGTGCGCGTTGCGCAAAGCGCTCGCAAAGATCGGGATTGGCAATGGCCAGCTTGCCAAAAGCAACCGCATCCGCCTTGCCCGCCGCAAGAATTGCGGTGGCACCTTCAAAGTCGAAACCTTCATTGGCGATGTACGCGCCACCGAAGGCATCCTTGATGGCGGGCCCGATGGAGTCGGCCTGACGCCGTTCGCGGGCGCAAATGAAGGCAAGCCCTCGCCGTCCCAATTCCCCGGCGACGTAGGTGAAGGTAGCGAGCGTGTCGCTGTCGCCCATATCGTGGCTGTCCGCCCGAGGCGCCAGATGCATGGCCACACGCTCCGCGCCCCAAACCTCGGCACAGGCGTCCGCAACTTCGAGCATCAGGCGGGCCCGCTTCTCGCGCCCGCCCCCATAGGCGTCGGTGCGACGGTTGGTGGAATCCTGCAGGAACTGGTCCAGGAGATAACCATTGGCGCCGTGGATTTCTACGCCGTCGAAACCTGCTTTCCTGGCGTTGTCCGCGCCCCGTTTGAAGTGGGCTATGATGCCGGCAATTTCCCGGGTTTCGAGCGCGCGCGGCGTAACAAAGACTTTCTCCGGCTTGACCAGGCTCACATGGCCTTTCGGCCGGACGGCGCTTGGCGCCACCGGCAGCGCGCCATTCAGGAACATCGGATCGGAAACCCGTCCCACATGCCAAAGTTGAAGGAGTATGAGGCCGCCCTTGGCGTGGACGGCCTCGGTGATCCTGGTCCAGGCCTCGGTCTGTTCATCCGACCAGATCCCCGGCGTGCCGGCGTAGCCCACGCCCATGGGGGAGACGCTGGTTGCCTCCGAGACGATGAGGCCGAAGCCGGCGCGCTGCGCGTAATAGCGGACCGCCAAATCGGATGGCACGCGGGTCTGGGGGTCGGCGCGCGATCGCGTCAAGGGGGCCATCAGAATGCGATTGGGCAGCAACAAATGGCCCGCTTTCAGCGGATCGAACAAACCGGGCATGCGTGCGGACCTCGCGCGTGAATAGCCAGAGTTAGGAAGCCTGTCTCGCGACTGCAACCGCGACCGAAGCAGGGTCTTTACCCAAGCCGCTTGAGCGCCAGTTCGAGCCGGGCGGCGAGAGCGGAGGCTTCGGTGCGCTTTTCACGCTCGGCTGCCAGAACCTCATCCGGCGCGCGGGCCAGGAATTGTGGATTCGACAAGCGGGTATCGAAGCGGGCGATTTCACCTTGCGTTTTCTTTAATTCCTTTTCCAGCCGCGCGCGCTCCCTGGCAAAATCGATCACCTCCCCCAAGGGAAGAGCCGCGG
>JBOHKF010000126.1:0-3464 GCA_050729015.1 Rhizomicrobium sp.
GCTTGGGTCCGACCGTGATCATCGGGATGTCGGCCTTGATGGTGCGGTGGGTGAAATCCTGATTGGCGTCAATATAGTCCACGCATTGATTGAGCCAGTCCTCGCCATCCGCGTAAGCCGCCTGCTCGGCCACCATCCCCGGGTTGGAGATGGTGGGGAAGGCGTTGGCGTTGGTGGCTTCGAACAGTTGCGGATTGGTGGAGAAGAACCAGGCGCATTTCATGGCGGCCAGCGAGAAGGATTTGCTGCCAGATTTGAAGGTAACGCTGTTATCCACGATCGCCTTGGGCAGCGTGCTGAAAGGCACATATTTCTGACCCTTGGAGATGAAGTCGCAATGGATTTCGTCCGCCAGCACGATGATATTGTGCTTGAGGCAAAGTTCGCCATAGCGGGTCAACTCGTCCCGCGTCCAGGCGCGGCCCACCGGGTTGTGCGGGTTGCAGAGAATGCTCACCTTCACCTCCGGTGTCATGTGGCGCTCGAAATCCTGCCAGTCGATCTCGTAGCGGCCATCCACCTGTCGCATCAGACTCTCTTCAGGCACGGTCTTGGTGAAGGCGATGGCGGCGTAAAAGCCGGTGTAGTTGGGGGTTGCCATCAAGACCTTGCTGCCCTTGGGCGCGAAAGCCTGAAGCGCATAGATGATGCCGGGGATCACGCCGGGCGAAACGCCGATCTGCTTGGGACCGATCACGTCGATGCCATAGCGCCGTCGGTTCCAGTCCATCACCCCCTTGATGAAAGGCGTGGCGCCGGCGGTGCCCATGAACAGATCCACGTCAATGAGATTATAGCCCCAGTTGGGGAAGGCGACCCGCTTCTGGAGGGCGTCGGTGATCGCCGGCGCACAGGGAAAGTCCATGTCGGCCACGCCCATGCCCGCGATGATCCTGGTCATGTGCTCGTCGCGGATCGGCATGTCCCAATGCACGCTGTCGGTGCCGATGCGGTTGAGCGGCGTGTCGAAATCATATTTGCCGGAAAGCGGCGCCGCTTGCGCCGCGCCGCTGTTGGCGATCTCGGCCGCCAAAGGCGCCAGTGCCAGCACGCCGGCGCGGGTGAGAAACGACCTGCGATCCTGTCCCCTGCGATCCGGTCCCCTGCGATCCGGTCCGATGTTCGGTTCCACGCTAAGCCTCCCCTGTTTGGTTGCCCTGCCCGGGCGCACGCTTGCCTAAGCTTTAGCACAAATTGTCAGGTGCCGTAAGCCGCCAAAAAGACGGAGACCGCTTGATCGATGGTGGCCTTGATCGCATTTTCTGCGGGCCTGGGATTGACGTTCCAAACTTTCAGAAGCACCAGTTCCCCTTTGCAGGCCTCCACGAACAAGACCGCCATGTCCCGGGCATTGCCCGACCTGAGCTTGCCCGCCTTCTGGGCGCGGGCGAAGAGTTCGGCCAGCATCTGTTTTCCCCGCTGCCGCCCCGACTTGTAGAAGGCGCGCCCAAGCTCGGGAAAACGCGCGCTTTCGGCCGTGATCAGGCGGAAGGTGGCAATGCTGTCGTCCTTGAGCATCATCCGCAGCAGCCTGTCGCCCAATTGCCTCAGGACCTTGGGAAAATCCGCCGTCTCCACATCCACCTTGAGCAGGATTCCGTAGAAATCGCGGCATTTCTCTTCGATCACTGCCGCGAACAACTCGTCCTTCGAGGCAAAGTAATTGTAAAGCGTGGCCTTTGAGCCCCCCACTTTGGCGGCGATGCCGGACATGGAGGTGGCGGCATAGCCCTCGCCCAAAAAAGCCTCATAGGCCACTTTCAGAATATGTTCGCGTTTTTCGTCCCGCACCGGCCTGGCTTGCCGGGAAGATTTGGCGGTTCCACGCATTGACCGTACCGTACAGTTTTCCGTTGACATGTTTTAGCCAACGGCAGTATTGGGGTCAATGGTTTTGTGACTGTACGGTACGGTTCAATGTCATTGCCGCGAATCTGGCTTCTGCCGCTGCTTTGCGGGGTCTGCGCGTGTGCGCCGGACCTGGGGCCGCTGCCGCAGCCTCGGACGCAAGCCAGCCTGAGCGCCGCGAAAGCACTTGCCGGTCCCGAAAGCGAATGGCCGGCCGCGGACTGGTGGAGAGGCTATGGCGACCCGCAACTGGATGGCCTGATACAAGAAGGCCTCGCGGGAAGTCCCGACATCGCCATCGCCGAAGCACGCGTGAGGGAGGCCGATGCCCAGGCCCGGCAGGCGGGCGCCGCGCTTTATCCGCAAGTGAGCGGCGGCGGTCAGATCTCGAAATTCCGCGAAAGCCTCAATCAGGGTTTTCCCAAGAGCTTCCAGGTTTTCCTGCCGCATGGCTGGCACAATCAGGGGCAGATCACGGGCAATGCGACCTATGACTTGGATCTGTTCGGCGCCACCCGCGCCCAGTTCGCGGCCGCCACGTCGGAAGCGGATGCGGCGCGCGTCGACCTGGCACAAGCCCGGCTCACGCTTGCCACCGCCATCGCCGGCGCCTACGCCAATCTTGTGCAATTGGCAGCCGACCGCGCCGCGGCCGGGCAGGCATTGGCCGAGCGGAAGCAAAGCGCCGAACTGGTGCGGCAGCGCGAGGCCCAGCAATTGGAAAATGCGGGCACCCTGTCCCAAGCCTTGTCGCGCCGCGACGAGGCCGAGGCCGATCTCGACCGCATCGACGGCGCGATCGCTCTTGCCCGCAACCAGCTCGCGAGTTTGGTGGGCGAGGGTCCCGACCGGGGATTGGACATCGCCCTTCCCGCATCCGTCCAACCCAAGCCGTTTGGCGTTCCCAAGACACTGGGCGTGGACCTGATCGGACGGCGCCCCGATGTCGTGGCGGCGAAGCTGCGCGCTGACGCGGCCGCCAAGCGCATCGAGGTGGCTCATGCGGCCTTCTATCCCAACATCAATCTCAATGGGGATTTTGGGTACCAGGCGATCGGCCTTGGCAGTCTGATCTCTCCGGCCTCGGAGATCGGCCAGATCGGTCCCGCCGTTTCGCTGCCCATCTTCAGTGGCGGACGCATCGAGGGCCAATATTTGGGCGCCCGCGCCCAGTATGACGAGGCCGTCGCCGCTTACGACAAGACCTTGACCCAGGCCCTCAATGACGTGGCCGACGCGCTGGCCAACGAGCGGGAATTGACGGCGGAGCTTGGGCACGCCCAGAGCGCTCTTAAGGAAAGCGAAGACGCCTACCGCATCGCCGGCTTGCGCTACCGGGGCGGGCTTTCGCGCTATCTGGAGGTGCTGACCTCGGAGGATACGCTGGTGGCGCAGCGCCGCGCGGTCGCGGATCTGCAAGCCCGCGCTTTCGGCCAGGATGTGACCCTGGTGCGCGCCCTGGGCGGCGGATTCGCGTTCGAGAGCCAAAACCCGGGCGCAACGGCCCCGGGTGCAACGGCCAAGGAATAGGAGAGCCCCTTGTCGGATGCAGCGATTTCCCCTTCCCGTTCCCAGCGCAGCCAGACGGCCCCGCCTGTGAAGGCCCGGTCTTTGGG
>JBOHKF010000127.1:0-1611 GCA_050729015.1 Rhizomicrobium sp.
GACCAGGAGTGAAAATTGACCACCATCACGAGATAGATCATGACCACAGCTTCGGCCAGGCCGAAGTAAAGGCCCGAGAACGCTTCATTCATCGTCTGGGCCTGGCCACGCAGGATCACCGTGGCACCGGGCGGCCGGTCGCGGCTGGTCGCATCCAGCACCTGCTGGATGTCGGTCGCAACCGCGCCCAAATCCCGTCCCTGGGTGGTGGCATAAACGTCGAAGGACGGCTGGATGTCATAATGGGATACCACGGCGTCGGTATCTTCGCGGCGAATGTTACTGATGCCGCCAAGCAACTGGTCGCTGCCGCCCGTCGAACCGGTGATCGGCAAAGCCTCGAGCTCTCCCAGGGTGTTCAGGCGATACTGCGGCGTCTGAAGCACCATATCATAGGAGACGCCGTTTTGGGGATTGAGCCAGAAGGTAGGCGCGACCTGGTAGCTGCTGGCAAGGTTCACCACCAGCGAGTTTGTCACGTCTCGCTCGGTGATGCCCACTTCGCCGGCGCGGGTGCGATCCACATCGACGCCGAATTCCGGGTAGTGTGAAGACTGCTCGAGCCGCACATCCACCGCGCCCGGGATGGGAGCGATGCGCTTGACCAGTTCCGTGGCATAGGCCTCGTCCTCCGCCTTCTCTTTCTCCGGTCCCGCAACGACGACGTCTATGGGGGCGGGCGAGCCGAAATTCAGGATCTGGCTCACGATATCGGCCGGCAGGAACGAGAATGTCGAGCCGGGAAAACTTTGCGGCAGGACCGTGCGCAGGCGCTTCACATAACCGGCGGTGGGCGCATGATCGGCGTTGAGGCTGATCAGGATGTCGCCATCCTCGGGTCCGACGCCGCCGGTATTCAGGTAGGCGCGGTTGGTGCCGCTCACCGGCAGGCCGATATTGTCCACGATCGAGCTCAACTGGTTGGGGGGAATCACTTCGCGGATGCGGTCTTCGACATGGTCGAACAGCGCGGCGGTTTCCTCGATGCGGGTGCCGACCGGGGCCCTGACATGAAGCGACATGGTTCCCGCATCCACCGCCGGAAAGAAGTTCTCGCCCAGGAACGGCACCAGGAGGAACGAGAGCAGCACGAAGCCCAGGAAGCCTGCGGCAAACCATGAGCGCCGCTCCAACGCCAAGGCGAGATAATCGTGATAGGCGTGGCGGACCCGCTCAAAGCGCTGCTCGAACCCGTGCTGGAAGCGCACTAGCGGGTTTCGGGGATGGTGACCCCTGCTCGCGTCATGGGTGCGCGCCACCGCCGCGTCCCGGCTGTCGCCGTGCGCCACCAGGAAATAACTCGCCAACGTGTTGACCAGGGTGCGCGAAAGGATGAAAGAGCCGAAAAGCCCGAATATCACCGCCATCGCCATCGGCGCAAACAGGAATCCCGACACGCCCGGCAGGAAGAACATCGGCACGAAGGCGATGCAGATGCACAGAAACGAGACGAAGGCCGGCACCACGATCTGCTGGGCGCCGTCGAGAATGGCCTGAGGCACGCTTTTGCCCTTTTCCAGATGCCAGTTAATGTTCTCGGTGGTGACGGTGGCGTCATCCACCAGGATGCCGACCGCGAGCGCGAGTCCCCCGAGCGTCATGATGTTGATG
>JBOHKF010000128.1:0-5475 GCA_050729015.1 Rhizomicrobium sp.
ATATTGGAAAGGTCGGGAAACCGGCTATGGCGATAAACGGCTTCATAATAAGCGGCCCGGACCCGGGGGCAGTACCCGGCGCCTCCACCATAAGCCCGCCGGACAAGCGGGTTTAGTTGGGGGCGAAATAGGATCGACGGACGTGTAAAGGCTGTCCTTTCGCCCGGTATGGTATCCGCCGTTATCGGGCTACTCGTACAGGTGCCAACGATAATCAAATGGCCCTCGCTGCCTAATTGATTAGGTAAGCGCGGTTGGAGGGGTACCGGGCAACAGAAACCCCTCGCTCACTCCGCCGCCTTGAGCTTCCAGGCCGGGCCTCGCCGGTCATACCAGGCAAAAAGCGCCGCCAGAATGCAGATGGTGCCGCCTATGGTCACGGCGCGGCCCGTGCCCGCGTGCTGGGCGATCCAGCCCAGGAGCAGCGCCCCCCACGGCATCATCCCCAGGAAGCCCATGGCATAGAATGCCACGACGCGGCCGCGCATGTCGTCGCGTGAAAGGAGCTGGATGATGGAATTCGTCGAGCCGCCAAGAAGCATCAGGCTGAAGGCGGCTGGCAACAGCAGCAGCAGCGACAGGCCCAGCCAGTGCGATTGCGAGAAGAGGATCAGCGAGATGCCGAAGCTCAAGGCCGCGGCCACCGGCGTTGCGAAAAGGTGGCGGTCCTTCACCCGCGCCAGCGCATAGGCGCCCGAGAAGGCGCCCACCCCCACCGCAGTATAAAGAAAGCCCAGTCCTTGGCTTCCCTGATGCAGAACGTCGCGGGCAAAAGCCGGCAGCAGGCTCAAATAGGCCGCGCCGAAAGCGGAGCAGACCGCAATCAGGAGCAGGGAAACGCGGATCTCGCGCTCCTTCCAAACATAGCGAAAGCCGTCGGCAATGGCCCGGAAGGGCGCGGCGTGGCCCCGATTGGCGTGCCGCACAAAGCGCATCAGGGCAAGACTCACGATCACCGCGCCATAGGAACATGCATCTATGGAAAAACAGACTCCCGCTCCCACAATGGCTATGAGAATGCCGCCGATGCTGGGGCCGACCACGCGCGCAAGATTGAACATCATGGAATTGAGGGAAATAGCTTGACGGAGGTCCTCCTTGCCCACCATTTCGACCGTCATCGCCTGGCGTATGGGAACGTCGAAGGCATTGATGAAACCTTGGACCAGGGCCAAACAGACGATCTGCCAGACCGCGATCCAATGACCCAACGCAAGGATCGCCAGCGCCGCCGATTGTGCGCAGGCAAGCGATTGGGTGACGAGCAGAGAGCGCCGGCGATCGAAGCGGTCGGAGATCGCTCCGCCGAACGCCGAGAAAAAGAAAACCGGGACCGAACCCGCAAAGGAGGTCAGACCCAGGAGCAGCGGCGAATGGGAAAGGTCATAGACCAGCCAGCCCTGGGTGACGTTGGTGATCCATGTTCCCATCAACGACACCAGTTGACCGGAATAGAACAGCCGGTAGTTGCGATGCCGGAAGACCTTCAGGAGAGCAAGCGCGCCCGGATCCTCCGCCGCTTCCCGAGGGGATAGTTCTGGCTGGGGCACTTCAAGCGGCTGAGGCTCGATATCCCTGGGTGGAACGGGGGAACCCTTCCCTGCTTTTCGCATTTGGCCGGGGCTTATACCGTGAACCGGCCTGCCGCAAGCTCATTGGGCAACGCGGACGGAAACATCTCCGCGCTGGGCCAGGATCGCCACCTCCGTCCCTTCCCCGTGCCGCCGCAATCGCAGATCGGCCGAGGCTTCCTCGATGCCGAGATTGCGGATGCGGATTTCTTCCAGAAACCGCGGCAGATGCGGATTGTGGAAGCGGATTTCGCGGCGCTGATGATCGAGCACGATGCCCAGGCACGCTTCCAACAGCGCAAAAGGGGTGGCGCTGGCCCAGGCCTGGGGCTGGCAGGCCACAGGATAAAGGGTGGGCACCGTGCCGCGGCGGCGGGGAAAGCCGCAGAACAACTCTGGAAAGCGCATCAGCTCCATGTGGGTGGCCGCGTCGAACAATCCGGCGAACATCAAGGCCGCCGCGCGCTTGAAGCCGTAGCGCCCGAGTCCCAGCGCAATCAGCGCATTGTCATGCGGCCAGACCGAGCCATTGTGATAGGACATGGGGTTGTAACGCACACAGTCGGACGCCACGGTCCTTACGCCCCAGCCGGAGAACATTTCCGGTGCCATCAGGCTCTCCACCAGGCGCGCCGCCCGCTCCGGTGCGGCGATGCCCGAGAAAAGCACCTGGCCCGCATTGGACGTACGCACTCGGCACGGCTGCTTGGCGCCGTCCAAGGCGATAGCGTAAACGCCAAGCTCTTCGCACCAGAATGAGTTTTCGAATTTCTCGCGCAGCCGTTCGGCCGCATCGGCAAGCTCTCGGGCCTGCTCCTCCCGGCCCAGAAGCCTCGCCATCAGCGACGCCCCCTCCTTGGCGGCATAGACATAGGCCTGGACCTCGCAAAGCGCGATCGGCCCCCTGGCGAGAGTGCCATCGGCGTGAAAGATCGAATCGCTCGAGTCCTTCCAGCCTTGATTGGCCAGGCCGTTCTCGCTTTCGCGGTGATATTCGACAAAGCCATCGCCGTCGCGGTCGCCATAGCGGTCAATCCATGAAAGAGCGGCTTCCAGATTGGGCCAAAGCTCGCGCAGGGTGGCTTCATCCCCGGTGCGCAGGAAATAACGTGCCGCCAGGAGCACGAACAATGGCGTGGAATCGATGCTTCCGTAATAGCGCCCGAATGGCACCTCGCCCAGATTGGCCATTTCGCAAGCCCGCGTCTCATGCAGGATCTTGCCGGGCTCCGCGTCGGCGCGGGAATCGGGCTTGGTGGCTTGGGTACGGGCCAGATAACGCAGAACCCCCTTTGCAACCGATGGATCTATCCACAGCATCTCCAGCGCGGTGATCAGGCCATCCCTACCGAAGGGGGTGGAGAACCAGGGCGTGCCGGCATAGGGGTAGGGCCCCTCCGCCGTATCGGTGATCAGCATGGAAAGATCGGCGCCCGCCCTGTGCAGCATGCGATTGGCAAGCGCATTGGAGCTGGTCGCAATGCCGCCGAGGTGAACCGCCTTCTGCGCCGCGCGGCGGGCGGCGCGATAGGGCTGGGAAAAAGGCGTGGCGCCCTCTTCCTTCGCCGTGCAGCGCACCGTCAGGATGATGGCCAACTGCTGGCGAGGCGCAAGATCGAGCGCATAGAGGGCCTGACCTTCGCCCAGACGGTCCGGCTTGGGATCGAGACGGACCTGGGTGATGCGTTCGATGCCGTCGAGACCCAGGTAATGGAAAGAAAGACAATCCTCTGTAAGGGCGGTGGAGACCCTGCCCCGCTTGAGCCGCTTGAGACCGCGGATTTCGAACAAATCCCGGAAGTCGGCCGCAAAATTGAAGGTCAGGAAGCAGCGGCGGGTCAGCGCGTCGAAATTGTGGATGGCAAAGCGCTCATACGACGTTCCTTGCCAAAGGAATTTGGAGCGCCGCACGTGAAGAGTCTCCCGCGGCAGGACCACTTTCCCGTTCTCATAAATGTCCGGATTGGAGAGATCGACGGTGAGCACCACATTGTCGTTCTCCACCGCCGAGGAGAGAAGCAGCGGCCGCTGGCCATTGATGAGGAATTCAAGACCCGAGAGATGCCTTGTATCCTGGTGGAAGAGGCCGCCCGGGGTGGCCCCGGGTTCGACCACATCGCCCACGGCATCGAACAGTCCGAACGTGTCGCCGCTCTTGAGCGTGCGCGGCCAGCGTTCCTGAATCGATTCCGTCGCCTGAATGTAGAAGTTCGACGTCTCCTCGGGCGAGGATGGGAGGGGCTTGGCCTCCATTGGCAGTCTTTCAAATAGCCATCATCGGCAAATTGTTATTAGGCGAATGGTCAAGCGGCCTCGACCGCTTCTTCATCATCGGCGCCCTGCAATTGGATCAGGCGGCGATAAATTCTGCAATATTCGAGAGCCATTGCCCGGGCGCTGAAGCGCTCTTCGAAGCGAGAGCGAATGGAAGGCCGGAACAATTGGCCTATGCGGCCAACCGCTTTGACGGCCTCGTCCTTGCCATCCACGACGTAGCCGGTGAGACCGTCTTCCAGCACTTCGGGGACCGAGCCTGCACGATAGGCGATCACCGGGGTGCCGCAGGCCATGGCCTCGATCATCACCAGCCCGAACGGCTCCGGCCAGCGCACGGGAAAGATCAGCGCCCGCGCCCCGCTCAGGAATGCCTGTTTCTGCCTGTCGCCGATCTCGCCCAGGAATTCGACATGGGGGCTTCTCTTGAGGAGCGGGCGCATCACCGCTTCGAAATAGGGCCGGTCCACCGGGTCCACCTTGGCCGCGATTTTCAGGGGAAACCCGGCTCTTTGGGCAATGGCGATAGCTTCGGCAGGGCCCTTTTCCGGGCAGATGCGGCCCAGGAAAGCCAGGTACCCGCCTTCGCCCGGGCCTTCGCAAAACAGGTTTTGGGGTAGGCCATGATAGACGGTACCCATCCAATTGAGGGGCGGCAGAGGCCCCCGCTGGTGATGGGAGATCGAGACCAGCGGCATATGCGGAAAGGCGCGATAGATATCCGGAAGCTCCGGTAAATCCTGCCGGCCGTGGAGGGTGGTCAGCGTCTTCTTCGCCATGTTGCGAAAAAGCGGATAGTGGAAAAAATCGATGTGGAAGTGAAGAACGTCGAATTCCTTCACCCGCTCCGCCACGCGATCGAGCATGATGAGGTTATAGGGCACCGAGTTCTGGATGCCATCGAGGCGCAACGCCCGTCGCACGATCGGGCATAATTTGGCGCCGGTGCGCGAATCGCCGCTGGCAAACAGTGTCACTTCGTGGCCCTGGGCAACCAGTTCTTCGGTCAACCATGCAACGACACGTTCCGTGCCGCCGTAGAGTCTTGGCGGAACGCTTTCCACCAGAGGAGCAATCTGCGCAATTCTCACCGGGCTGGACCCTCGTCGGCGTCATATTCACAACGGCTTGATAAACCTCCCGGTTCCCTAATTGCCGCCGAGCCGGGATATTTCCGGACCTTGGCCGATTGGAGGGTTCCCGTGATTGACTCCCGCCGCCCCGCGCTTAGTCTGAAACCCTCATGGCCAAGGATTTTATCGGTTATCAAGCTCTCACCGACCAGGCGCTGCGCGGGGTGGTGCGCGAGGCCCTCAGGCGCATCGAAAAATCCGGCCTGATCGGCGCCCATCATTTCTACTTCACTTTCAAGACGCATGCGGAAGGGGTGGAAATTCCCGATTTCCTGAAGGAGCAATATCCCGACGAAATGACGATCATCATTCAACACCAATATTGGGCGCTGAAGGTGAAGGACGACTATTTCGAGGTGACGCTCACCTTCAAGAAAATGCCCGCGCCGCTGCATATTCCCTTCAGCGCGCTTACCGCCTTTTTCGATCCAGGGGTGCAGTTTGGCCTGCAATTCCGTAGCGAAAGCGAAGCCAAGGCCCAGGCGGCCTCGTTGCTG
>JBOHKF010000129.1:0-8706 GCA_050729015.1 Rhizomicrobium sp.
GGCCGCGTGCTGAATTTCTCTCTCGCTATGGCGGAACCGATGCCCTTCTGAGGAGTAATGCAAATCGAAAATCGAACCGGGGATTCTCGGGTTCACGTACGACGTTGCAGATAAGCCGCGCTCATCGGTGTTACCGAGATTGAGGACGAGGCATTAGCGGCGGCGCGCTCAACTGATACGTGCCACCCGGTTTCCCGTCGCCTTATACAATCGCCGATTGGGCGAAACGGGAACTCGCTCTTTCGGGAACAGTTCGCTTGGGCACACGTTTGTCTCATGCGCCTTCAGGCGCTCGCAATCTTTGGACGGCATCTCAGGGGATACGTGCGCGACGATTTGGGCTTGGGATTCGATCGCGAACCCCACCAGCAACTAATGCAAGGCGGCATCGCGGCGCTGTCGTCGTCAACGTGGGGGTGCCGGATTGCTGCTCGGGATGAACAGCCAGGGTTCACACGGTCGTCGCCAGCCGCCGTGTCGATCTATGCCCTGGTCAAAGAGCGGCAGATCTCCAATAGGACTATCTGAGCGTATAGGAAGAATGTGCTGGGTCAGCGGGCACTCTGCGCGTCGGGAGGGCCGGCGCAGATCACCGACCGCTTGAGCCAAGCCAAGGACGGGCGCAAGGACAAGCGCCCGATTGACCAGATTCCATTTTGCGCAAAACCCTGAATACTATCGTAGCTTGGTGCGGTCGAGAAGACTCGAACTTCCACGGGTTGCCCCACTAGCACCTCAAGCTAGCGCGTCTACCGTTCCGCCACGACCGCCCCGGGGATGGGATATGGCGCCGGGATTTAGCAAGGCCTTCGGAGCATGACAAGGGAGCCCATCCAAGGCCATTGACAAAGATGCAGGAATTTCTCTCATGCCCGCCCGCGTTCGGCCTGGAACGGTTGATGCTGCATTTGATCAAGCTTTGCGTTGGTGTGGACTCGCTCAATGAACTGTCCGGCTGGCAAAAGGACCGGCTCAGGCAGAAGCGCGCCAAGGGCCAAAAGGCGGAACTGATCCATATCACGCGCCAGCGGCCCAAGCGGGCGGAAGAGCTCTTGGCCGGCGGCTCGCTTTATTGGGTGATCAAGGGCCAAATCATCGCGCGCCAGCGTTTGCTCGAATTGCGGAAGATGTCCAGAAACGGCATTCCCCATTGCGGCCTGGTCTATGACAAGAGGCTGGTGCCGGTGAGGCTCAGGCCGCGGCGCGCCTTTCAGGGTTGGCGCTATCTGGAAGCCAAGGACGCGCCGCCCGACATCGCCGATGTGAAAGGCGCGGAAGGATTACCCGACGCGCTCACGCGCGAGCTTGCGGTCTTGGGGCTCCTTTAGAAGGCTGCTTGGACGCAGCAAGCCGGTTGGCAACTCGGGGCCGATCAATTCAGAGCAATGACGCAATTTTCGCCGCGGCGGGCAAGCCTGTCGCACACCTGCTTCGCCCGCTTCTCGACGAAAAGCCCGAAGCGTGCCCGATAGACGATATGACCATCCTGTGCCTCGAAAGGCATCACCATCCGGACTGCCCTTCCCAGCATGCCCATGGACTGTTTTGCATAAGCTTCGAGATAGGCCTTGGCCAATTCCTCGTTGGCAAATGCGCCGATCTGCACCGTCCAATCATGGCCGGGCGCGGCCCCGGAAGGGGCGCGCGATGGCGCCTCTGCGTGGATCACCGAAAAATTTTCGTCCGGAGCGCGATGGGCCTCGGCTGCGTCTTCGTCCTCGGTCGGCGGAATGGGTGGCGGCGGCACAGATGACAACGACGCGACCTGCTCGTGGGGCTCGGGTCCGGTTTTCGGCAGCGTGAAGCCCGCCATCATGGGTTCTTCGCGTGTCATCGTTTCCCAGGGGATCGGCCCGCGCGCCACCAGGGTGGGATTGGCGGCAATGTCGGCGAATGCCTCATCCATGAGATGCATCATTTCGAGGTCGCGCCGGACGGCGGTGCGCCCTCCCATCACGATGCCGATCAGATGGACGTCGTTTCGCACCACCGAAGTGGTGAGGTTAAATCCGCTGCTGTCGATGAAGCCGGTCTTGATGCCATCCGCGCCTGGATAGCGGCCGATCAAATTGTCATGGGTAGGGTAGTAGACCCCTTTGTAGGTAAATCCCGGCAAGGCGAAATAGGGGAAATACTGGGGAAAATCGTAGGCCAGATGCCGGGCCAGGACGGCGAGGTCGGACGCGGTCGTGATCTGCAATGGATCGGGCAGGCCGGAGGCGTTATGATAGTAAGTCTCGCGCATGCCCAGTATTTTCGCCTTCTCCGTCATCATGTGAGCGAAATTCAGCTCGGTGCCGCCCAGGGCTTCGGCAATCACCACCGCCACGTCATTGGCCGAGCGGATAACCAGCGCCCGGATGGCGGTGTCCACGGTGATGGTCTCGCCGGGCCTGAGGTAAAGCTTGGTGGGCTTTTGCGCGGCGGCGTGGGCGGAGACCGGCATCGGCGTCTCCAGGGTGATCTTGCCCGCCTTGAGCGCCTCGAACAGCAGATAAAGCGTCATCATCTTGGTGAGGGAGGCGGGATGTCGCTCCGCGTTTTCATTGCGCGCGAAGAGAACCTTGCCCGTGGCGCCATCCAGGATCAGGGCTGCATCTTTGGCGGGGTCCGTCGCACCAGGGGGGGCGGCGATGATACGCGCCACGCGCGGTCCGGACGAAGCCAAGTGATGGCGATGATGGGATACCGCGAAAGCCGGGCCACCTGAAACCGGCCCGGCCGCCATCAAGGCGATTCCAAGGAGCCATCCCCGTTTCGTCACACCCGCCGGCCTCCTCGATCCTCGGAACAGTTCCGACTCCTTGCGCCATAAAGACCAAATTGTGGCGGCGGTGCAAGCAGGGAATGGTGAATCCATCATAGGTTACGGATGTTTAGGTTGGGTTGCGAACTAGGGAAAGTTCCGCGAAAAATTTTGTTGCATTGCAACACAATTCTCTTGACGTGCGGTTTTTTCCGGCCCATATAAGCCATGTTGCAGTGCAACAGGCCGCCCGATTTCCCGGACCGTGCCGGACATGAACCAAGCCATGAAAGGTATGACGATGACAAAGGTAGATACGGCCGCCGAGAGAAGCGCAGCGGCCGAAGGTGATTTCAATGCCGGTGCCGACGCGCTGAAGGCCGGCTTCGACAAGGCGCTCGCCGGCTACGACAATGTTGTCGGGTTTGGCAAGGAGACCGCCGAGGCATTCATCAAATCCGCGTCCGCCGCGGGCAAGGGCGCAGAGACCTTGCAAAACGAAATTTACGCCTACGCCCGGCAATCGCTTGACGACAGCATTGCCGCCGGCAAGGCGATGCTCGGTGCCAAATCGGTGCACGAGGCAATTGAAGTGCAGACCGACTTCGCCAAGCGGGCCTTCGAAAACTATGTGGCGGAACTCACCAAGTTCAACCGGCTGGCGACCGCGGCTGCGAAGGACTCCTTTGCCCCGCTGGAAGGCCGCGCCCAGGCCTGGGTAGACGTGGTGCAAGTCGGCGCCTGAGTACGGCGCCTGCAAAATATTTTCTTGGCCCGGGACATTCGTCCCGGGCCTTTTTATTTAACCATGGGACTTTTTGGCTTACTCTGACGGCAAATTCGGGCTTACGCCCGTTTTGTCAGGAAATGTGGAACCGGTGCGAGACACGGGCGATCGCGGCAACGGCAAAGGTGACAATACCGGTTCCGGTACCGTCACCCGCACACGCCCCAAAACCAAGAAGCCATCGCTCTACAAGGTGCTCTTGCTCAATGACGACTACACGCCCATGGAGTTCGTCGTTCATATCCTGGAAAATTTCTTCGGCAAGAGCCGGGAGCAGGCGGTGGAAGTGATGCTTCATGTCCACCGGCACGGTGTGGGAATATGCGGCGTCTTTACCTTCGAAGTGGCGGAGACAAAGGTGGCGCAGGTGATTGAATTTTCGCGCCGGCATCAACATCCTCTGCAATGTACCATGGAGAAAGAGTGATGCCGTCACTGTCGCGCAGTCTGGAACAGGCGCTGCACCGGGCAATCAAGCTCGCAAGCGACCGCCACCATGAATATGCCACCCTCGAGCATCTCCTGCTGGCGCTGATCGAGGACGCCGACGCCTCGCAAGTGATGAAGGCTTGCAATGTGGACACCGAGGCCCTCAGGCGCACGGTGCAGAAATATGTGGATGAAGAACTTGTCACCCTGGTAATCGAGGATGGGGAGGAGGCCAAGCCCACCACCGGATTCCAACGGGTGGTTCAGCGGGCGGTGCTGCATGTGCAGAATTCCGGGCGCGATGAAGTGACCGGCGCCAATGTTCTGGTGGCGCTGTTCACCGAACGCGAAAGCCACGCCGTCTACTTCCTGCACGAGCAGAACATGAATCGGCTGGATGCCGTCAGCTATATCAGCCACGGCATCGCCAAACGCCCGGGCATGAGCCAACCCAAAGCGGCGCGCGGCTCCGAAGAGGACGAGGTGGACGAAAAGCCCAACAAGCAGGGCACCGACGCCCTCGAAGCCTATTGTGTCAACCTGAACGAGAAGGCCCGGTCCGGGCGCGTGGATCCGCTCATTGGCCGCACCGCCGAAGTGGAACGCACCATACAGATTCTCTGCCGGAGACAGAAGAACAACCCGCTCTTCGTGGGCGATCCGGGTGTCGGCAAGACGGCGATCGCCGAGGGCTTGGCGCGCAAGATCGTCAACAATGACGTGCCCGACGTGCTCCTGGGTTCGACCATCTATTGCCTCGACATGGGGGCGCTTATCGCCGGCACCCGCTATCGCGGCGATTTCGAGGAGCGGCTAAAGACCGTGGTGAAGGAATTGGAGGGCGTCAAAGGCGCCATCCTCTTCATTGACGAGATCCACACCGTGATCGGTGCCGGCGCGACGTCGGGGGGGGCAATGGATGCCTCCAATCTGCTCAAACCGGCCTTGGCGGCAGGCATCCTGCGCTGCATCGGCTCGACGACCTACAAGGAATACCGGCAATATTTCGAGAAGGACCGGGCGCTGGTGCGCAGATTCCAGAAAATTGACGTAGCCGAGCCGACGATCGAAGACTCGATCAAGATCCTGATGGGCATCAAGTCCTATTTCGAGGATTACCACCATGTCCGCTACACCGGCGACGCCGTGAAGGCGGCAGTCGAGCTTTCTGCAAAATACATCAATGATCGCAAGCTGCCCGACAAGGCGATTGACGTGATCGACGAAGTGGGGGCCTCGCAGATGCTGCTCCCGGAAAGCCGCCGCAGAAAGGTGATCGGCGTCAAGGAGGTGGAAGACGTAGTCGCCAAGATGGCGCGCATCCCGTCCAAATCCGTCTCCAAGGACGATACCGAAGCGCTTAAATCGCTCGAAAGCGATCTCTCCCGCGTCGTGTTTGGCCAACAAAAGGCGATCCACGCGCTTTCAAGCGCGATCAAGCTCGCCCGCGCGGGCCTGCGCCAACCGGAGAAGCCCATAGGCTCCTATCTTTTCTCCGGTCCCACGGGCGTGGGCAAGACGGAAGTGGCCAAGCAACTTGCCCAGATCATGGGCGTGGAATTTCTGCGCTTCGACATGAGCGAATACATGGAGCGCCACACTGTGAGCCGTCTGATCGGCGCCCCGCCGGGCTATGTCGGTTTCGACCAGGGCGGATTGCTTACCGACGGCGTGGATCAGCACCCCCATTGCGTCCTTCTCCTGGACGAGATCGAAAAGGCGCATCTCGACCTGTTCAACATCCTGTTGCAGGTGATGGATCACGGCAAACTCACCGACCACAACGGCAAGAAGATCTATTTCCGCAACGTGGTTCTGATCATGACCACCAATGCGGGCGCTTCCGATGCCGCCAAGGACGCGATCGGCTTTGGCCGCGGCAAGCGGGAAGGCGAGGACGAGGAGGCGATCAAGAAACTGTTCACCCCGGAATTCCGCAACCGATTGGATGCGATCATCTCCTTCTCGCCGCTGTCGCGCGAGACCATTGACAGGGTGGTGGAGAAGTTCGTGCTGGAGCTGGAAGCGCAGTTATCCGACCGCGACGTCACCTTCGATCTCACGTCCGAGGCCACGCGCTGGCTGGGCGGCAAAGGCTATGATGACGCTTTCGGGGCGCGGCCATTGGCGAGAGTGATCCAGGAGAACATCAAGAAGCCGTTGGCGGACGAGATCCTGTTCGGTCAGCTCAAGGGCGGCGGAACCGTGAGAGTGCTGCTCGACCGCGAGAAGGACAAGCTCGCCTTCGAGTTCATTCCCGCCGCCGAAGCGCGGCCACGCCCGCCACCGAAGGCTGCCAAAGGCAAGAAGCCAGCCGCCAAGGAGGATGTCTAATCTAACGTATGCCGGCGGCCAGCCCCAAGCCTAACGCGCCCGACGATAGGACCGCGATGACGATTGCAAAAGTAAGCGTGAGCGAGATCGCGGCCGCCGATCTCGCTCACAAAGCCCACACCCAGGACCGGCAGCACCGTTCCCAAATTGCCGCAAAGCAGATAGGCGCTCATCAATTCGGCGCGGCGTTCCCGGGGCGCGAGCCGGTTGGCGATTTCCATGCTGCCGCGATAGCCAAGGCCCAGCGCCACGCCCCCACAGGCGGTGGCCGCGAGCAAGGCTGGAAGCGAGGCCAGGGCTTGCGAGATCTCCAGAAGGGCCAGCATCGGCAGCATCATCGCGGCACCCCCCAACATGGCTCTTTTCGGGTCCAGCCGTGTAGTGAAGCAGGTTGTCAGTGTAGCCAGCGCGAACATCGCCGCGACCACCACCCCGATCGCGGCGTGGCTCTCGATCTTCAACGTTTTTTCGAGAAGCGTGGGGGTGATCGCGGAATAGAAGCCGACGAGCGACATCATCACGAAATTGGCGAGGCCGGCGGGGACGAAGACCAGCCACTTATCCCGGGGCACGCCGATCTCGGGCCTGAGTGAGATTTTGGCGAAAGGCTTGCAGTCGGCAACCGTTTCCTGGGTGAAGGCGACCGCCGCAGTCAAGGGCAGCAACAGGCCGACATAGGCGAGAAACGGCAGCGAGAATTTGAACCGGCCCCATTCGGCCAGGAACCCGGTCAAAAACGCGCCCGAGCCTTGACCGGCGATCTTGAAGGCTACCGCGACTGTTGCTGCGCGGGCGGAATTTCCCGCCGGATCGAGTTCGGGCAGCCAGGCCATGGCGGCGCCGGCGGAAAGCCCCACCGCCAGGCCCGACAGCGCCCGTGCCACGAAAAGTGCCGGAAGGGTGAGCGAGGTCGCGAAGATCAGGGCGGTGACGGCGGCCACGGCAATGGCAGGCAGCGACACAAGCCGGCGTCCGATCTGATCGGAGAGCCGGCCGAAGAAGAACAGCGATCCCATCGTGCCCACCGCGTAAACGCCGAACAGCAGCGAGGCAGTAATATCGTCGTAGCCGAACAGCTTGCGGTAATCGCCGTAGAGCGGCGTGGGAAGCGTCGAGAGAGCGAAGATGAGGGCGATCTGCGCTCCTGCCACCCCCATTGCGGCAAAACCTTTGAGCCGGTGTGCGTGAGGTTCGCCCGCCATGGGGCGGAAACGTGAGAGGACAATGAAGGTTTCGCTCCAACATCGCTTTCGGGCTTCGCCATCACAGCGCGCTTCTGATCCGCGCGGCTATGGGTTCGAGGGCGGCGGTGTCGACCATGGCGCGCGCATGCAGTCCCAGATCGATGCCATGCCTACGGGGAATCACGTGGAAATGCACATGGAAGACGCTTTGGCCCGCGGGCGCCCCATTCAGCATCGCCAGCATGATCCCGGGGGCGCCCAGTCCTTGCTTCATCGCCCTGGCAATTTTCTGCGTCGTAGCCATCAGACTCGCGGCCGCTTCCGGCGACAGATCGAAAATGCTTTCGGCCGACTCCTTGGGAATTACCAAGGCATGACCTTCCGCCTGAGGCATCACGTCCA
This sequence comes from Rhizomicrobium sp., assembly GCA_050729015.1. Classification (GTDB taxonomy): domain Bacteria; phylum Pseudomonadota; class Alphaproteobacteria; order Micropepsales; family Micropepsaceae; genus Rhizomicrobium. Next base: position 7,883 of record JBOHKF010000129.1, read on the forward strand.
TGAAGGATAATGTTCTTGCATCCTCATAAAGCTTCACGCAGGCAATCTCGCCTCTGAGGATCCTGGCGAAGATGTTGGCGTTGTCGTACATCGAAAACCCCTCACGATTTGCGAAATGGACCGTGACGGGCCAGTTCGCCGACCTGCTCGTTCATCGCCGGCCGCTCGGTCGCAAGATATTGGTCAACCGCCCGGCGCAAGCCCTCATGAGCGATATAGTGGGCGCTATAGGTCTCTACCGGCATATAGCCGCGCAGCAATTTATGCTCGCCCTGGGCTCCCGCCTCGACCCTGGAAAGCCGATGGGCGATGGCAAAGTCAATGGCCTGATAGTAGCAGGTCTCGAAATGAAGGAATGGCACATATTCCAGGGCCCCCCAGTAGCGGCCATAGAGCGTCGTGTGGTCCATGAAGTTCAAGGCGCCCGCGAGATAATGGCTGGCGCGCCGGGCCATGATGAGGAGGATCTGGCGGTTCATGGTTTCGCCGATGCGGCTGAAGAATTCGCGGTTGAGATAGGGCCGGCCCCATTTGCGCCCGCCCGTGTCCGTGTAGAATTCGAAAAAACGGTCCCAATGGGCTTCGGTGATGTCGTCGCCGGTGAGCCAATCGAAAACGATGCCTTCATCACCGACCGCGGCCCGCTCCTTGCGCAACGTCTTGCGCTTGGCCGAAGAAAGCTCGCCCAGGAATTGCGCAAAATCCGCGTAGCCGCGATTTTGCCAATGAAATTGCCGGTCCGTGCGCAACAGATAACCTTCGCGGCCTGCGGCTTCCCACTCCTCCTTCTCCAAAAAGGTGATGTGCAGCGAGGAGGCGTGTAG
>JBOHKF010000130.1:0-5785 GCA_050729015.1 Rhizomicrobium sp.
GGTGCGGGCCGCGAATGGTTCGGTGAAGGCGTGAAACTGCCCCACGGTACTGAGCTTCGGATGACTTACAATAAACGCCTGCACACCGGACGCATTGAAGATGGACAGTGGGAAGTCGAAGGCGCCAGCTACAGCAGCCCTTCAGCGGCGGCGGGTGGCGTCGCCCGGACGAAAAAGGGCGAACAAACCAATCTTGATGGCTGGAAATACTGGGAAGCGAAGTTTCCGGGCGAGGCCAAATGGAAGGCCCTCAACACGCTGCGCCGGGGCTAAGTCGCTCGCGCCAGTCGGCAATCATGCTGCGCCAAATCAATCGTCCCCAAACGAGAACGGCTCCGGCGTCATCTTGTCCCGCAGGACGGGAAATACCTTCTCGTAAATTGCCACAAGGTTTTTGCCAAACCATTCCTGCGCCTTGGGCCATGTGGCAGGATTGCGTAGCTGCTCAACCGGCGCCTCAATGTACATTCGGGCACGCGGCCCTTCCTTTATTTGCTCAAATTTCCAGACATCGCCCACCAAATCGTTATAGGCGTCGGGCGCTGCCTTGATCTCTTCCCAAAGCGATGTGGACTCTTCGCGCCAAAACCAAATGTCGATACCGATAACGTGATTTTTCAGGCCCAGCCGCGTCTCTATCCCTATGTGCCTGATGCTGGACGGAAGCCGCACCGTCCAAACCGGCCTCGGCTCGAAGTCTGGAATGATTGGGCACTCGCTGCGCAGATAATCGTGCAACCCCTCCCAGAATAGCTTGCGGACCACCAAGCGGTGTTGTTCGTCATCGGAACCGCCATTCTTTGCAATACTCTCGGGAAATGCGGGGCCAGTCCAGATTTTCGATGCCTCTTGCGCGAGCTTTGCGCCGCGACTGCGTATTTCTTCTTCGCCCCACTTAGAGGCATCAGAAAGTTCTCTAGTCAGGACCACATTGCTTTGAGCGTAGCGAGTTCGCTTTGTCGCAAACCGATGGTTCCAAAGCTCAAGATTATATCCGCTGAGGGTCAGGTTGCCGGGCGTGTGCAGCCACGTCGCCTGTATTTCATCAGCAGTTTCCCCGAGATCGGCGCGCCAATCGGCGTTCAACGTTTGGGGCAGCACATGCTCAATTTGAGTTTCCGAAAGATCGGCCGGCTCCTTATGCCCTCGCGCCTCTTCGATGGCCTCAATGATCTCTATGGTATATCCGCGCTTGTATAGCGGGAAGGTAACGAACGCCGCCTGGAAGCGGGCGTCGTCCGGCCAGTCATGCGAGAGCAGATACTTCTCAAGTGTCGCAAGCGGCTGGCCTGCATCGTTCGCCAGCGCCCGGACGAACGTGCGGCCATACCCCCGCGATGTCTCTCCGCAAATAAACCGTCGCAGAATATAACCGTTCAACATTCCAATGGCCGTCACCAAGCCCGCGCTATCAATGGTGCCAGCGTCGCGCAACGCGAAGAGGCGCAGCAGGAGAGGGAACGTTGTCGAACTATCTTGGACATTTAGGCTCTTGACCGTCCTGGTCACTGCCTCGCTCGCGTCCGACACGGCGCCCGTGATGACCGCGTAGTGTTCGCTTGCTCTCAAGAGGCCGGCGGCCAGCGTTTTCGGGGAAAAGTCCGTTGCTTCGTATCTCGCCTCAAATTCATTGAACGTCTCTTTGGGCGACACATACTGACCATCAGACATCAGGAAATCGCGGAAGAACTTGGAGAAGCGGTCTTCGTCCAACGCCGAATGGGTGCTTTTGAACCGTGCCTCTAGGGGCTCCCAATAGCTTGCATCAAATTCGTCTTGGTCATCGGGGGCCACGCGCATAAACACAAAGTTGCGGATTAGGTCAGATTCACTAAGCGGCACGCCCGTGGAGTTCAGGCTCTTAAAGATGTTGTAGGCGTCTTCCTTTTCCAGCGTCGCGCACAGAAATTCGAGGCGTTGGCATACGATGTCGAAGATGGCGCGCAGAAATGCCGGTTCTTCCCCAACCTTCGCGGACAACTGGCTTTCAAAGTATGCCAGGGCATCGACCATGCGCCCGGCAGGCTCGCCCTTGCCCTCGACAATGGCGATGTAGGTATCGTGATCGCGCTCCTTGGGGAGCAGGCGATAGTATTGCTCGCCCTTCTTGAGGGGGTGGACGAGATAGTATTGATGAATTTCGTCCGCAAAATCGCCCTGACCGTTGTCGCGCGCCACGTTGCGAACTGCAGCGAGCAACAGCGACAGGGTGGTAAGGCGTTGCTGGCCGTCGATTAGGTGGAAGACAGTGTTATGCCCCGGCTGAGGAAGTCCGGGCACAAATACCAGGAAGCCCATGAAGTGGTTGCCACGCTTGGTGGGCTGGCCGATTTCAAGAAGGCTGTTCCACAGCTTTTCCCATTGCTGCTCCTCCCAGCGGTAGTTCCGCTGGAAAACAGGGATGATGTATTGACTGGGCGAATAGAGGATTGCGCCCAAAGTCCGAATTGATGGCTGCATTTCCCCGCCCTGGTTGCTGGGGCTCTCCCGTCGAAGGCCCGTGCTGGGGACATTGGCACGGTTGCAGGGCTTCGGGCAGCGCAAGAATGGCGGGCAGGGGCGGAGCATGCGCCAACGCGCCGCAACCCACTAAGTTTTGTGCCCTGATTTGTGCCCTGGAAGAGGGAAAAGCCCCAAAATCAGTGGACGCTGTAAACGCCGGTCTTTGATTTCATTGGGGAAATTGGTGGAGCCAAGCGGGATCGAACCGCTGACCTCCTGCATGCCATGCAGGCGCTCTCCCAGCTGAGCTATGGCCCCATTTCGCGCCGCTCAAGCGATATGAGCGCGATTGGCTATCCTTCGTCCTTGGCTATTCCGGGATCGATGATGCCGGCGACATCGTCCTCCTCCTCCTCGACTTCGGCAAGCAGGTTGTCGTCGGCCTCTTCTTCCTCTTCGTCATCCTCGCCCACCTCAATATCCTCGATGGCGACGTCCCCCCCGCCTTCGACGACGCTCATCCCGGATTCGGCTTCGGCTTCTTCCTCTTCGGCGGCTTCGCCGTCTTCTTCCTCGCCGGTCGCTGCGACACGGACGGGCGTTTCCTCGATCTTCTTGGTTTCTTCCTCTGCTTCAGCCTCCTCGCCTTCCTCCTCGGCCTCTTCGTCTTCTGTGTCGGTGGCTGCGACGATGCTCTGGGCCGGTTCCGGCTGGCGGCCGCGCCGCTGTTTGTAGAGCGCTTCCGGCTCGAAGCTGAAACCGCATTTTGGACATTCGATGGGCCGCCTTGAGAGGTCGTAGAACCGCGCCGCGCAGCTGGGACAGGCCCGTTTCGTTCCAAGATCCGCCTTGACCAAGGTTTGCGTTCCCATGAGAAGAGTGGTGGAGGGGCGCCTTTGCCACTTCTGGCCCCGCCTGTAAAGGTCAATTGAAGCCTTCCCATGCTTTCCGCGCCAAAGCCCGAAAAAGCCAGACCTGCCTCGGCCCTCAGGAGTGGCGCGCTTCAGGGGACGGTTGCGGCTCCCGGCGACAAGTCCATTTCGCAGCGCGCACTGATCCTCGGCGCCATGGCGGAAGGCGAAAGCATGATCTCCGGGCTTCTCGAATCCGGGGATGTCCTCAGCACCGCCGGCGCCCTCAAAGCTTTGGGAGCCGGGCTGACACGCGATGGCGAAGGTCTTTGGCGGGTCAAGGGCGTTGGCCTGGGAGGCTGGCAAGAGCCCCGCCATGCGCTCGATTTCGGCAACTCCGGTACCGGCTCGCGGTTGATGATGGGCGCGGTCGCAACCACCCCCCTGACGGCGGTTTTCACGGGGGATGCTTCCTTGCGGGCGCGTCCCATGGCGCGCGTGCTGGATCCTCTCACCCGGTTCGGCCTAAGTTATGAGGGCCAAGGTGCCGGGGCGCTGATGCCGGTGACCGTAAGGGGCGCCGGGCAGGCCAAGGCAATCTCTTGCGAGGTGCAAGTGGCATCGGCGCAGGTCAAATCGGCGCTGCTTCTGGGAGCACTCAATGCCGAGGGTGAAAGTCGCATTACCCAGCGCGTGGCGACCCGCGACCACACCGAGAAGCTGCTCAAGATTTTTGGCTCCCAGATCGCGGTGGTGGAGGGTGAAGAGGGCGAAACCATCCATCTCACCGGTCTCAAGCCGCTCGAAGCTTGCCGCATCGAGGTGCCCGGCGACCCGTCCTCCGCGGCATTTCCGCTGGTCGCAGCGCTGATCGTGCCGGGCTCCGAAATCGTCCTTCCGGGCATTCTGCTCAATTCGCGTCGCACCGGCCTCTTGCAGACGGTGATGGAGATGGGAGGAGACATCGCCGTCGTGAACCGGAGAGAGAGCGGAGGCGAGGAGATCGGCGATCTGACGGTCCGGCATTCCCGGCTCAAAGGGGTTCGCGTGCCCGCCGCGCGTGCCGCCTCCATGATCGACGAATATCCGATCCTGGCGGTGGCCGCGGCTTTCGCGCAAGGCGATACGTTCATGGAGGGGCTGGAAGAGTTGCGGGTAAAGGAGAGCGATCGCCTCGCAGCCATCGCCAAAGGGCTGGCGGAAAATGGCGTTGGCGCGAGAGAAACGGAGGATGGCCTGGTCGTTCACGGCACCTGGGGCAGGGTTCCGGGCGGGGGTCTTGTGTCGACCGGCATGGATCACCGCATCGCCATGGCGTTTCTCACCATGGGCTTTGCCGCGGACGCGCCGGTGACGGTAGACGACGTCTCCATGATTGCCACCAGCTTTCCCACCTATCGGCCGTTGATGCGTGCCCTGGGCGCGGAGTTTGCGGGCCCGCCATGACCAGGTCCGTCGTCATCGCCGTGGACGGAACCGCCGCCAGCGGCAAAGGCACTCTGGCCAAGAGGCTGGCCCGGCATTTCGGCTTTGCTCATTTGGACTCCGGCGCTCTCTACCGGCTGACGGCGCTCGCGGTGCTGGAGGCGAAGGGCGATCCCGGGAATGCGATGAATGCGGTCAGGGGCGCCCAGGCGATGGACCTTTCGCGGGCGGGCGATCCGCAAATCCGCAGCGACGTGGTGGGCCGCGCGGCGTCCCAGGTCGCCGCCATCCGCGAGGTCCGCGAGGCTCTTCTGGATTTCCAGCGTGCCTTTCTCGCGCAGCCTCCAGGCGCCAGCCCAGGCGCCGTGATGGATGGCCGGGACATCGGCACGGTGATATGTCCGGACGCTGTCGCCAAGCTCTATGTGGACGCGCGGCCGGAACTCAGGGCCCATCGGCGCTGGCTCGAACTCAGGGCGTTTGGCATTGAGCGCAATGAGCGGGAGCTTCTGGCAGAGCTCAATGCCCGCGACATGGCCGACAAAACCCGCCCCATTTCTCCTTTGAAACAGGCGTCCGACGCGCCCTTGCTCGATACCTCCGATTTGGGTATAGACGCCGCGTTTGCGGCTGCCCTGGCCTTGGTTTTCCCAAAGGTGGAGGGCGCGCTCAAGGACCGCCAGAGGGGCTAAGGAGGCCCGGCGGCTTTCGAGCCACCGCTTACTCTTCCGAGACCTCACGTCCATGCAAGCGGCATGGGAAGTCCAGCGGCAAGGCCGTTCGGCATGAATTTTAATTAAAGGATATTCCATGGCCCGCGCTCCTGCCCAGACCAAGATCAATCCCCAGGACACCATTGCCGCGCCCAGCCGCGACGACTTCGCGGCGATGCTGGAACAGAGCTTTCAGGCTCAAAGTCCCCAGGAAGGTGCAGTGATCAAAGGCAAGGTCGTCGCCATCGAGAACGATAACGCGATCGTGGATGTGGGCCTCAAGACCGAAGGCCGGGTGCCGCTCAAGGAATTTGCCATGCCGGGTGTGCCTGCCAACATCCAGGTGGGCGACGA
>JBOHKF010000131.1:0-3340 GCA_050729015.1 Rhizomicrobium sp.
GTTTGAGGGTGAACATGGCGCCAGCTTGGTGTTCGGTGCCGCGATTGAAGCCATAGATGGAGATGGGGCTCTGACCCGGAGCTTGCGGGTCTTGAGGCGGGGTCACTGCCATCAAGGTGATGTCGAACACCAGGGTTTGGTCCGGCGGCACGCTGGCATTGCCCTTGCCGCCGAAGGCAAGGTTTGCGGGGATGAAAAGCTGCCAGCGATCACCGACTTGCATGTGCTCGACCGCTTCGCGCAGCCCGGGCATCAGATTGCTCACTTGCAGGTTGGCCGGCAGGTCCGCCGACGCGCTGTCCACCATCCGCCCATTGATCAGCCGCGCGTCATAGGCGATTTCCACGGTGTCGGCCGGCGAAGGATGGCCGCCAAAGCCGCTTCTGACGATGCGGTATTCAAGGCCTGACGGAAGCATGCCGACGCCGGGCTTCTGGCGGTTCGCGGCCAGGAAGGCGCGATTGGCAGCCGCGCTCGGCGGATCGTCGGCCAATGCGGGAAAAGCCAGGAGGCCGAGCAAAAGACCGGCGGCAAGAGGTCCCATCAGTCTTCTTGTCATGTCTGTCCAACGTATAAGCAACACCAGGCCCAGTCCACGCGTTTGGCGTTCGATTAACCCTGACAGGGCGCGGGGGTCCGCCCATCCGGGCCGGCCCACGGAAAATTAATCCGCCCGGATCACAATCGCGGCACGGACGCGGGACGGAGGAGTATGCCGGCGGTGAGCGAATTCAAGGATTTAATAATTCTGATCGTCGATCCCGACGGCCACAGCAAGGCGCAGTTGCGAAAGCTTTTGGCTATGCTCGGCGTCAAGACCGTGATGTCTACCAGCGCCACCGACGAAGCGCTTGTCTGGTTGCGCAAGGAGCATTTCAGCGGCGTCTTTCTCGACGAAGGCGCAGGGCCTTTGAAGCCGCTGGCCTTTCTGAAAATGCTGCGCAGGGATTTGCAGACAACCGATGTCACCGTCCCCGTGGTGCTGATCTCGGCCGGAACCGAGGCATCGAGGATCATGGCGGCTCGCGATGCCGGGATGAACGACGTGATTGCAAAGCCGGTAAGCGCCCTGACCATCGAACGCAAGCTACGCGCTCTCTTGGCAGCGCCGGAGCCTTTTGTCACGGCCAAGACTTTTGTGGGACCGGACCGCCGACATAACCAGGCCGCCCGCCGCCAGTTCGGTGAACGGCCGTCAGAGCAGGACCGGCGAGCGCGAAAGCCGCGCTTTGCACCAGTCCCGCGCTAGGCGCCGGAATGTCGCGCAATACTCGATTCCCGTCTCACGGAGGATAGGGATTGTCCGCGTTCGGATAGGAATTGTCCGCGCCCTGATATGTCAAGGTGCGCGCGGGACGGTCGAGGTCGTTGTCGGCGAACCGGTCGCCGGCGGTGACCGCCGATATCGCGATTCGTGCGCCGTCGCGATGCTCGGCGCGGCATGCGAAATTCACGCTGGCGATTCGGCTGTCGGGATCGGGAAACGTGATGGTTTCGCGCTGACCTTCGAGCAGGCGTCCCGAGAACACATCGTGCGAAGTGCCGTCCATGTAGTTAACGGTGATGTGATCGCAGTCCACGGCGTCATTGGCAGGCAGAAAGCTCAAGCGATCCACGGGGCCGTCGAACTCCGTCCAGGTCACGGGCGTATAATGCTCGGCCGAGACGTTGACGGTGCCTTGTTGATGAACTGCGGCGGCGGCGGGCAGCGCGCCGAGACACAACAGCGACGCAAAAACTGCGAGCGAAGACTTGCGCATGGAACTCTCCATCGGATGCGGCAGGAGGCGACATACCCTTCTGAAGAAAAACGGGCATCACGGAGGAATCGTTCCTGAACCGCGCCGGCGGCGCCAATGCGCGCAAGACAAGAAGAGCGAAGCTTCGCGGCGAACGGGGCCATACGATCCGTGTACGTCCTAAGCGAGGCATTGGGGTTTTCCGGGCCGGGTATCATCGCCTATCGGCGTTGAAGACCGATGACACCAGGTTCCGATCCGTAAAATTTACGAACGGAAAGTGATTGATCTTGGCGCAATTGTGGCCGAAGCTTGAACAAAGGGCTGGTTATGACCAAGAGCGCTGCCGTTGCCATCGGATTTTCTGTTGCGAATGCCGTTTTTGCGATCGGCAGGAGTTGCGCCGAAGTTCCCCGCCGCCGGTTCCGTTTTCTAGCGGGCGGCCTCAGCAGAGTTCCCCGCCGCTATGCGTCGCTGGAAAAGCGGCTGGAAAGCCTGGCGCGGCCCTATATGCCGGCCCTGGTGGAAAAGAGAGGCCGGCTTCTGATCCGCAATGCGTTCGGCGAGAAGGATTGCGATCCGTGGGCGCGGGAACTCGCCCGCTTCATGGACGAAACCGTTTTGCCCCGGTTGGGCGCGCACGCGCCGTTCGCCCAGCGCCGGCTGTTGTATGTGGCGGGCTTGCTCGATGACATGATTGCCGAGGCCGAGGCGCCGCGCCGAGCCAATTGAGCGTCAACCGGACTCAAATCGGGCCCGCGGTCGCTTGGCGGCTTGCAAGTCCTGGAGCGCTCGCGCCCCGATAGCCGCCTTTGTGGGTTAAAGACGATGTGCCCTGCCGCCATGCGGCGCGGCGTGACGCCTTAGGCCGCACCGTCCTCCCGTTGCCTCATCTCCTGCTCGATCTGTTCGGCCAGCGTTCTCCATTGTGCCGCCATGGCGAGAAAGACGCGGCGGACGTCGGCGACCGAGGTCCGGGCGGCTTCGCCAAGCGCCTGGTCCGCATAGTGGCGATACCGGACAAGCCGTCTGTGTAGCCGGGGACGATCGAGCGAGGCCTGCATTCGGCGATGAAATCAGCACCGATTCTGCGGGACCATCCGGGTTCTGTACCGAGGGCATGGCGGCACGGCAAATTTCGACATGAACCGACAATCCCGCGCGGGACGCAACGCCCGGTGGGTGGGCGGCTCACGCATAGTCGCGCGTAAATAAAGGCGGTTCCTTCGTCCGAGGTCCTACAAGGCCGGCGTGTTGGCCAGCCGCTGGCTCATATTGCAATATCGCCTGCGATATCATATGAGCCGACCGTGAGATTGGTACGCGATACCGCCGCCATGGTGGCGGCGATCCGTAGCGATGCGGGCGCCTCCCGGCGGTTGCTTCAGGCAGCCCTTGAACGGCAACGCGGCATGACGCTGCTGGTGTCCGTCCCGCTGCTGATCGAATACGAGGCGGTCATGACGCGGACCGAGCACCTCAAGGCGGCTCGTCTGTCGGCAGCGGATGTCGGGGTGCTACTCGATGCGGTCGCGGCAGTGGCAGAGCCGGTGAGGTTGGCCTTTCTCTGGCGACCCACCTTGCCGGACGCGGACGACGAC
>JBOHKF010000132.1:0-5713 GCA_050729015.1 Rhizomicrobium sp.
GGTGATGATCTTCGGCTCGCTGACCATTTATTTGAAGAATGACGTCTTCATCAAGATGAAGCCCACGGTTCTCTACGCCATCTTTGGAGCGACCTTGCTTGGCGGATTGTTCTACAATCGCATTTTCATAAAATATGTTTTCAATGAGGCCTTCGATCTCACCGAGAAAGGGTGGCGCGGGCTTACCTGGCGGTGGGGAATCTTCTTCCTGGTTCTGGCCGTGGTGAACGAGGCTGTCTGGCGCAATACCTCCACCGCGACGTGGGTTGCCTTCAAGGTCTGGGGCATCATGTCCCTGATTTTTTTATTTGCTTTGGCACAGGCCCCTTTCCTGCTCAAGCATCATATCGATCCGCAGGTATGACGGTTCCTGATGCCCGCAATAGATATGCGGGCGGAAACCGCAGCCACAAAGCTTTGTGTCCGTTTGCATTTGCAACCGTATGATCGCTCTCTGCCGCATCGGATGCGCCAAAGCTGGACCAAAGGCGAGGACAGATATCCTCTTGCATGAGCGGCGGCGAATCGCTCCCACAAAATATTTTTTAGGCTGGCGTCATGGCGCCCATTGATGTTTAGTGCGTCCCTTCATCCGCGGCTTCGGCGTTCTTCTCGGGCCAGATTTTTCTTTTGCGTCCGCGTCGTTGTGGGGGTCATTCCATGCTAAAGGGTCAGCGCAGGACGAACGGCGGCTTCGAATTGGCTGAGGCGCCTTCGCATCTGATCCGCCGTTGCCAGCAATTCTATGGCGATCTCTACGCCCGCGAGGCGGGTTCGTGCGAATTGACCAAGCAGCAATTCATCCTTCTTTGCGCCCTCGAGCACAATGATGGCGCCAGCCAGACCACGCTGGTGGAAATCACGGGCATTGACCGTTCCACGCTGGCCGAGATGGTGCGCCGGATGTTGGAGCGAGGGTTGCTTTCCCGCAAGCGCACCGAGGAAGACCAGCGGGCCAATGCCATCGCGATCTCCCAGTCCGGGCGCAAGGCGCTAAGAGCAGCCCGCAACGCCGCCGACCGGGCGGAACGCGCCCTTCTCGACGCCCTGCCCGCCCCCGAACGGCAGAAATTCGTGAAATCGCTTTCGCAAATCGCATCGGCGGCAGAGGCCTTTGCGACCAACGGGACAGCCAAAACCCAAAAGACGCGCCGGATGGGAAGACGAGCCTGACCTTCCCGTTCAACGCCGATTATTCAACCCCGATTATCATGCAACGACGGCGACCGTCATCACGCGGAGCGCGCTCAAGACGTCGCGAGCCGCGTGAAAAGTTCGATGGCATCATGAAGGTGTCAGGTTCAAGTGTCCCCAAAGATGGGGCCCTCTGGCGGACCTAAATTTTGATGTCGAGTGTGGATCCCGGGCGGGCCGGGGCTTTTGGCAGGGCCGGCGCCTCGGACGGCCCGGCGCCCACCTGCCTCAAGGGCAAGACGGCGAAAGCTGGAGGCTCGGCAAGGGCCGCCGCTGCCTTCGGTGGCGCGGGGCTCGATTGTTTGGTCGGACGCGGAAAACCGCTTTGCGCTGGTCCTGGAACCGCTCCGGCCTGCTGGCAGGCGAGAAGGGTGGCGGCACTGATCTGCATCGGTCAAGGCTAAAGAAACAAGGTTAGCAAATCGTTTCAGCCTGACGCTGCCCTGGCCTCGCCGATTTCGGGCAAAAGCTCGCCCCTCAGCGCACCCTCGGTGAGCGGACCTACCAGCTTGAACCGCACGATGCCCTTGCCATCCACCACGTAAGTCTCCGGCACGCCATAAACTCCCCAGTTGATGCCGGTCGAGCCATGCGGGTCGGTTACGATCTTGGAGAAGGGATCGCCCAACTGATTCAGGAACGCGCGCCCGGCGCCCTCCTGTCGCTCCTCATAGTCCACGCCATAGAGCGCGATCCCCGGCAACTTGGAAAGCGTCATCAATTGCGGGCTTTCCATGCGGCAAGGGATGCACCAACTGGCGAAGAAATTGACCACCGTCACATGGCCCTTGGCAAGATCGGCGCGCGTGAACCCCGGCGCTTGGCGGTCCAGCACGGTTTGGCCGACGCCGGGCGCGGGCGTGTTTATCAAGGCTGAGGGAAGAACATCCGGGGCCGGGCCGGTTAGGCTGTGGAACAGGATGAAGGCCAGCGCCAGGAAGCCCACCACGGGCAGGGCATAAATCCATCGTTTCATTGCCGGTCACCTTCGACAGCGGCGAGGCGCCTCTTGGCCGCACGCCACCCGGCCCAACTGTGCCAGACCATTGCCAAGAGGCCGAGGAAGGAGACCGCATAGGCGGGCCAGACAAAAGCCCCGTAGCCCCCCATGGCGAGAAACCGCATCACGGCGCGTCCCCGGCTCGCATCAACGCCCGGGCGCGGCGGTTCACGATCTCGGTTCGTATACGCATCATCCAGAGCGTCAGGAACAAGAGCATATATCCGAGTCCCATGATCAGGAGCGGCCACAGAAAGACGGGGGCGATTTGCCCGGAAAGAATGCTCTCTCCCTGATGCAGCGTGCTCCACCAGTCCACCGAGAATTTGATAATCGGAAGATTGACCGCGCCGACGAGCGCCAGGATGGCCGCGGCGCGGGCGGCGCGGCTTTCATCTTCGATGGCATTCCAGAGCGCGATGTAACCCAGATAGAGAAACAGCAGCAGCAGAAAACTGGTGAGCCGCGCGTCCCATACCCAATAGGCGCCCCACATGGGTCGTCCCCAAAGCGAACCCGTAATCAGGCCCAGCACCGTAAAGCCGGCGCCGAGGGGGGCTGCGGCGCGGGCAGCGGTATCCGCCAGAGGGTGACGCCAAACCAGCGAAAAGAGCGAGGCGATCGCGATCAGCGCATAGGCGGTTTCCGCCACCATGGCAGCCGGCACATGCACGAACATGATCACAACAGTCATGCCTTGCTGGTAATCGGGCGGTACGCCCAGACCCAGGATGAGGCCTGCGGCCAGAAACAAGGCAGCCAGCCCTGAAACCCACGGCAGAATTGCCCCGGAGAGACGCATGAACTGGGCGGGATTGGCGTATCGGAACATGGGTGGCGGAGAATATTCCCTTTTGCGCCGCTCTGCCCTGTCCGATTGGTCGCACAAGAGGGAGGTTCCTGCTTCTCAGGCGGCAAGATTAAGCCGGACCGAAGCCGCGGTAACGAAGGGTGAAACAAGTACCGCGGCTATGGAGAAGGCGGCCAGGAGTCCCAAGGCGCCGTTCGACAGCCGGTTGAGGGTGGCGATGACCGCTCCGGCACCGAAAACCACCACCGGCGTGAGCAGCGGCAGAATGATCAAGGGTAGAATCAAGCCGCCCCGCTTCAAGGACAAGGTAAGCGCCGCACCGATCGCGCCGATCGCGCTGACCGCCGGAGTACCGATCAAAAGCGAAATCACCAGCATCGCCGTGCCGCTGCCGGGAAGGCCGAAGAACAGCGCTAAAAGCGGCGACAACAGCGTCAGCGGCAGGCCTGTGGAGAGCCAATGGGCGAGAAATTTGGCCAGCGCCACCCTTTCCAGCGATAAGGGCGAGAGAGCGATCAGGTCCAAACTGCCATCGTCGAAATCGCCCTGGAACAGGCGATCCAGCGCCAGAAGCGCCGCCAGCACTGCGCCCATCCACAGCACGCCGGCGGCCACGCGCGCCAGCAGCTTGAGATCGGCGCCGATGCCTAACGGAACCATGGTGGCCATCAACGCGAAGAAAGCCAAGGCCAGTGCGGCGCTGCCGCCTGAGCGCGCGGCAAGCCTGACATCGCGCGTCAAAAGACTGAAGAAGGGGCGGGTCATGCGCCTTGCAGCCTCAGCGACTGCGCGTCAATGCCCAAATGGTCATGGCTCGCGGCAACCACGATGCCACCTATCGCGCAGTGTTCGTTCATCGCCAACTGGGCGAGCGTGCGCCCGGCATGGTCCAGGGCCGCGAAAGGCTCGTCCAAGAGCCACAGAGGTCGCTCGCAGACCATCAATCGCGCCAGTCCCAGCCGCTTCTTCTGACCGGCCGAGAGATATCTGCAGGGAAGATCCTTTTGACGCGACAAGCCCGTCCGCTCCAGGAGCGGTTCGAGGGCCCCGCGGGCGCCATAAAGCTGGGCAAAGAACCGCAACTGTTCATGCACGCTCAACTGGGGCTTGATCGCGTCCTGGTGCCCCAGCCAGCCGACGAAGTGCCCGCGCTCTTCGCCGTCCCGGATGGTCCCTTCATCCGTCGCAAGCAGCACGCTTCCGTCGACTGCCGGAAGGAAGCCCGCCAGCAGGCGCAGGAGCGACGTCTTGCCGGCGCCATTGGCCCCTTCCACAACCAGCGCCTCGCCCGTCTTGAGCGCGAAATCGACATCCCGGAACAGGCGCCGTTCGCCGCGCACGCAGACAAGTCTTTCAACCGTGAGGGACAAGATCATGAGCATGCAACCGGAGCAATTCCAGAAAGAGTGGGAAGCGGTTTTCCTCGAATTGCGCTTAATACATGTGCTGACCGCCATTAATCGAGACGGTCGAGCCGGTGACAAAGCCGGCATCGTCATGGACCAAGAACAACACCCCGCGAGCGATCTCAAGGGCGTGACCCAGACGCTTGACGGGGATGCGGGCCACGATCTTTTCCAGCACGTCGGGGGGGACAGCCGCCACCATGTCGGTGTCAATGTAACCCGGAGCGATGGCGTTGACGGTGATCGCCTTCGCCGCCCCTTCCAGGGCGAGCGCCTTGGTGAAGCCGTGGATGCCCGACTTGGCGGCGGCATAATTGACTTGGCCATATTGACCGGCTTGACCGTTGATGGAGCCGATGTTGACGATGCGCCCGAAGCCCCTGGCCAGCATCCCATCCCACACCGCCTTGCACATGTTAAAGCATCCGCCGAGATTGGTATCGAGCACCTGGTCCCAGGATTCGCGGCCCATCCTTTTCATGGTGCCGTCGCGCGTGATGCCGGCATTGTTCACCAGCACCTCGACGGGGCCCAGGGCGGCTTCGATTTGGCAAATGCCCGCCAGGCATTCCTCGAACGAAGCCACATCCCAGGCGAAACTCCGGATGCCGGTCTTCTCGGTGAAGGCCCTGGCGCGGGCCTCGTTGCCGGCATAGTTTGCCGCCACCCGGTAGCCCGCATTGTTCAGCGCCAGCGAGATCGCTTCCCCGATCCCGCGCGTGCCTCCGGTGACCACCGCTACCCGTCCCATGCCGATTTCTCCCTCAAATTCTGCTTTTTCCCTAGCAGAATCCCCAATCGCCGCACATGACGCGGGCGAGCCCGGCGCCGGTTCAGCGCTCCACGCACATGGCGATGCCCATGCCGCCCCCGATGCAGAGCGTGGAAAGGCCCTTCTTGACGCCACGGCGGCGCATTTCATAGAGCAGGGTCACCAACACGCGCGCGCCGCTCGCGCCGATGGGATGGCCGATTGCAATGGCGCCGCCGTTCACGTTCACCTTCGCCGTATCCCAGCCCATGTCCTTGTTCACCGCGCAAGCCTGGGCGGCGAAAGCCTCATTGGCCTCGATCAGATCCAGGTCCGCGACCCGCCAACCGGCTTTTTCCAGCGCCTTGCGGGAAGCCGGGATCGGTCCGGTGCCCATCACCCTGGGATCCACGCCCGCTTGCGCCCAACTGGCGATACGGGCCAAGGGGGAAAGCCTCCGGGCCTGGGCGTCCTTCGCGCTCATCAAAACCAATGCGGCCGCGCCATCATTGATACCACTGGCGTTGCCGGCGGTGACGGTGCCGTCCTTT
>JBOHKF010000133.1:0-3592 GCA_050729015.1 Rhizomicrobium sp.
CCCTGGCTCCGTCGGGGTAAGCCGGTCAAGTTGACCCATGATTTCACGGGCGGCCTCTCCGTCGGCGGGTCGTGACACACCGTCCAAGGTATCATCGCCGTCCAGGATTTCCATCAGCGCCTTGCGGGCGCGCGCGACCCGGCTTTTCACCGTGCCTACCGCGCATTTGCAAATGCCTGCGGCGTCCTCATAGGAAAAGCCGCCGGCACCCACCAGAATCAACGCTTCGCGCTGCTCGTTGGAAAGGCAGCGCAAGGCCCGCACCGTGTCGGACAATTGCGCGGAAAAAACCTGGTCCTCGCCGCCGCCGGGAATGCGCTCGGCGGCGTCCTGATCCCAGGGCGCCTGCCGCCACGCCCGGCGGCGATCGGAATAGAATTGATTGCGCAGGATGGTGAACAGCCAAGCCTTGAGATTGGTGCCGGGAATGAAGGTCGAGCGGCTTTGCCAGGCCTTGACCAGGGTCTCTTGCGCCAGATCGTCCGCGCCCTCCTGGTTTCCGGTGAGCGAACGGGCAAAAGCGCGCAGAAACGGGATGAGCGCCAAAAGCTCGTTCTTGAAGTCACTGTCGCCAGCGTCCTTGCCGGTCTCTTTGCCGGTTTCGGCCTGGCGTGCCGGAGAAGGAGAAACCATTACGACACCTTCTTGCCTGCGCGGGCGTCCTCGGCGTCATCAATGCGGCGCAACAAATCCAGGAAGTCGTCCGGGATGGGCTCTTGAGCGACATTATCGTACATGCGGCGGAGTTCGCGCCCTATCGCCCTCTGACGAGCCCGAATCGCGCGGGCTTTTTCGTTAGGCTTTTCCTCGTTCGACACGGTGGTATCCCATTGCATCTTAAGGACGAGAACTCCAAAGGCGTTACAAATCCGCCGGCTTCGCGCCCCCCTCAGCCTCCAAACGTGCCCTGTATCGAAAGGTTCCTACCGGCTTTGGAACTTTTTGGGCTGGCGCGGATTTTCAATTCGCGCTTTGATTTACCCCGAAGGAGCAACTTCATGAGTATGACGCAGACCCTTGCGCCACACCTGCCTTATTTGCGCCGCTATGCCCGGGCGCTGACAGGTTCCCAGGCCTCGGGAGATGCCCATGTCCGGGCCGCGCTCCAAGCCTTGCTGGAGGGCGATGAGACTTTGCCGGAAGGGGTGCCTCCCCGGGTGGGGCTGTACCGGCTTTTCCATGCCATTTGGGAGTCGGGTGCGGAACATTACGACCGGACCGAAGCAAACGGCAGGACTCCGGAAAACCGGCTCAAGGCCCTGTCGGCGGCCAAGCGGGCGGCGCTGCTTCTGACGGCGGTAGAGGCGTTCAGCCCCGAAGAGGCGGCCTTCATCGTCGATGAAACCCCGGAGGAAGTCGAAGCCGCGATCCTGGATGCGCAGAAGACGATTGACGCACAGCTCGCCAGCAAGGTGCTGATCATCGAGGACGAGCCGATCATCGCCATGGACCTGGAAAATCTGGTGAGCGAATTGGGCCATAAGGTGATCGCCACCGCGGCCACCAAGGACGAGGCGGTCGCCAAGGCCAAGTCCGAGCGCCCGGGGCTGGTTTTGGCCGATATCAATCTGGGCGAAGGCGGCTCGGGCATCGACGCGGTCAATGAGATATTGACCTCCTTCGATATTCCCGTGATCTTCATCACCGCTTATCCGGAAAAGCTTTTGACCGGCGAAAGGCCGGAGCCTACTTATTTGATCGCCAAACCCTTCCTGCCCGAGACGGTTCAAGCGACCGTGGGCCAGGCGCTGTTTTTCCATCCGGTGGCGAAACAGGCGGCCTGACGGATCGGACGTATTTGAAATGGAAGAGTCCGCCATGGCCGTGACCGCCCAGACCGCCAATGGAATCGACGCCCGCCTGACGGCGCTGCGCCGGGACTTCGATGCCTTGCAAAAGGACGTCAAGGGACTGGCGGGCGATGTCGGCAGTGTCGCCTCCGAGCGGGCGCAGCGCCTCGTCCGTTCGGCCGAAGACGTGGCGGACCGCGCCATGCGATTGGCCGAAGAAGCCGCACGCGAAGCGAGAATAAAGGCCGGCGAGCTGCGCAACGACGCCGAGGAGTGGGCAGAAGAGAATGCCGAAAGCCTCAGAGTTCATGTCCGCGAGCAGCCGATTGCCGCGCTGGTGATTGCAGGGGGCATCGGCGCCTTCCTGGGCGCCATCTTCCTTCGCCGCTGATTCCACGCTAAGCAGCCAGAACAGCCATTTGCGGAGACCTCATGTTGGCGCGCCTGGGCGCAAAAGCGGTGGCGTTGGTGGCGGGCGTGGCGCTGATCTTCTTTGGCGTGGGCCTGATCGGTTTTGGCATCGCCGCCGGCTTCGCCTCGATTGTGGGCAGGGGCTGGGGTGACGCAATCGCAGGCGCCATCTTCCTTCTCTCCCCCGCAATCTGGGCGCTTGCCGTCCTGGGCAGAGGCGCGCGCCCGGCTTCTGCCCGGAGCCCGCGGATGAATTCCGTCCTGACCGCGCTTTTCACCGCCCTCGCCAGGGAGACGCCCTGGGTCGCCGTCGCAGGCGCGACACTCGCCTCGGCGGCGGCGATGTTTCTCAACCGCAACAAGGCCCGGAAATAATTTCCAGGAACGCCGTCTTGAAGCCGGCGTTCTGGTGCGAAGCCGTGGAGAGACACATGCTGCGTTGGGCTCTGATCTTCCTGATCCTGGCACTGATCGCGGGTTACATGGGCTTTTTCGGGCTCGCGGGCCTGGCCGCAACGATCGCCAAAATTCTGTTGATCGTTTTCGTCATCCTCTTGGTCGTAAGCGCATTCTCGGGTGCGATTCGAGGCCGGCCAGGGCTCTGAGCGGGGCCCGGCAACGACATTCCACAGGCCTTCCTCGGGCGCCTTCTCCATCGTCCCGCCAACGCCATGATCCGCGCGTTCTGGGCTCGGCCAGCCGGACTCCGACCGGGCCCCTGGGGCGCATCGTTCGGGCGCATCGTTTCCGTGAAAAAGCGCGAAACCGGCGGGAACGAACCCTCAGGGGCTTCGTTCTTAACCCCGAGCGGACGTCCGATCCGGAACGCCCCCAGCCCCTTCGACAGCCCGCCTCGGGTGTCCGCTCTCTTCTCCAAAATCTGGCCAAAGAATCTGAAGAGCCTTCACGTTCAAGGTCTTCTGCCTTGAATGCGCGATTGTGGCATGGCGACAAACCAGACGCTGAAACGGCCAATCGGGCGTCCTTCGCGTTCGCGCACGAGGTCCGCAAGGCGCCTTGCCGTTTTGAAGTTCTTCAAGAGGCGGGCGTCCGGCGAACGGTCGGAGACATAAAGTGCCGGTCCCTGAACCTCCTGAAGCGGAGCCTCCATATAGCGGCCGGGCTGGTCCACGGCCACCAGGGAAAGACCGGGGGCATAGAATCTGAGCCAGGCCGTGGTCTCGTAATCGCTGGCGAGGACAAGGCGCGCGCCGGTTTGCCTCTCCTGCGCGCCAAGCTCGCTTGCCACCCTTTTCATCCCCACCCCCAGCAGCCGCGACAAGGGGGCGGACCCAAGCGGCAGAAATCCCGTGGCCGCCTGAAGATAGGCAAGCAAAAGGACCAGTCCCGCCACCGGCATTGCCAGCCGCGAGGCCAGCCTGCGCCAGTCC
>JBOHKF010000134.1:0-4473 GCA_050729015.1 Rhizomicrobium sp.
GCATCAGACTTGGCGATGTCCTTACTTTGGGCCATGGAAGCGAGGTGGTGGCCCTGCGAGTGCTGGAATTGGCCCTGCAGCGCGGACCTGCGCCGCAAGCCCGCCGGCTATACGAAATCGTGCCGGATTGATGTCGGCCGCTTCGCCGTTCTGCGCAGCTTGCTTTGCCGCCCCGACCGCTCTAGAGACCATGCCGCTTGATGCGATGCCTTTCCCGGGGAAAGATCGCCTTTCCGGAGCGAACCATGACTTATGTCGTCACCGAAGCCTGCATCAAATGCAAATACATGGATTGCGTGGAGGTTTGTCCGGTGGATTGCTTTTATGAAGGCGAGAACATGCTGGTAATCAATCCAGACGAATGCATCGACTGCGGCGTCTGCGAGCCCGAATGTCCGCCGGAGGCGATCAAGGCAGACACGGAGACCGGCTTGGAAAAGTGGCTTTCCGTCAATGCCGACTATTCCAGAACTTGGCCCAATATCAGCCAGAAAGGCGAACCTCCCGCCGATGCCAAGCAATGGGACACCGTCCCCGGCAAATTCGAGAAATTCTTCTCCGCCAAGCCCGGCTCCGGGTCCTAGCGGAGCACCTTCTTAGGGATGGGCGGGAGGTGACTGCATAGCCCTCCCCCTGAATGGCCTGTTCCGTACAAAGAGCAGCCCTTTCAAGACCTTGAGGCCGCAACCGGGTCAAGGGTTAGTAAAAGACCCGCAAATCCAATGGTTTGTGACGATTGCCTTTCCTTTCGGCGGGGCCTGTGATAGGGTGTTGATTGCAATCTGGTTTCGCCTTTCAGCGGCGCCGGAAGTTGGTTTCGTGCGCCGCGCCAAATTGACGAAACATCTTCGGCTTCCCGCCGCAATCGAAGCCCCAACGGAAACGGAAATGACCGCAACCAAACCGCATGCGCCTGCGCCCGGCAAGGCACCCAGCCTTAAGAAAATTCCTGCGAACTCGAACAAGAAACATGAATTCAAGACCAACGATCATGTCGTCTACCCCACCCATGGTGTGGGTAAGGTTGCCGGCATCGAGGAACAGGAAGTCGCCGGCCTCAAGCTGGAGCTGTTCATCATCGCGTTCGAAAAGGACAAAATGACCTTGCGTGTGCCCGTCAACAAGGCCAAGGCGGTCGGCATGCGCAAATTGTCCTCGCCCGAGGTGGTGGGCAATGCGCTGAACACCCTGAAGGGCCGCGCCCGCATCAAGCGGACCATGTGGTCACGCCGCGCCCAGGAATACGAGGCCAAGATCGATTCCGGCGACCTGGTGGCGCTCGCCGAAGTGGTGCGCGACCTTCACCGCGCGGGCGGCCAGCCGGAGCAGTCCTATTCCGAACGTCAGCTTTATGAAAAGGCGCTGGCCCGCATGGCTCGCGAAGTTGCGGCCGTCGAGCGCACCGATGAGCAGACTGCGGTCAAACGCGTCGAGGGCATGCTGACCAAAAAGGCGGCTTAGGGCACGCACTGGGCGGTTCCTAATCGTGGAGCCGGGAACGCTGTTCACCGGAACGCTGTTCACCAGAACGCTGTTCATAAGGGCGTGGCACCGATCCGGCATCAGGGCGGCAATTCAATCTGGTAGGGGCTCGAGAGGATGATTTCGAGACGGCCGCCGAAATTCTCGACGATTCCCCTGATGCGGATATCGCGTCCGGTCAAATTCTTGAGCGCAAGCCGGGCCTTGCGGAACTTCCTTCGATCACCCGGTCCGATGACCGCGGAGAGGCCGTTACGGTAATCGCGGTCGAAGTCGAGAAAAGTGCGCGACCCATGGGTGCTCACGGCCTTGATTTTGCCTTCCACCAACTCAAAACGGCCGGCCTGCGAAACCGAGACCGACTGCGCTTTTTGAACCTGGTAGCGGGGGATCGCCCACATTCCCCTTTTGGCACGCCGCGCCTCAGCTTCGGCGCCAAAAAAATCCGCGGCGCACGCCTCCCGGTCGGGGGCGATCGCCACCCGGGCAAGCCCTTCGCGCAGCAACGCCAATTGGAGCCAGACCGTGCCAAAGGCCTGGACCCGCAAGCGCCGGTAACGGTCTTCCAGAGGCGCCGCCGCGGTGAGGGTAAGCGGGACAGTCATGGCCAGCCGGCGCACCTCCGCCAACGTCCGGGCGGCAATTGCCGCCGAGGGATCATCCAGGACGACGAGCCTGATCCCCTCAAGCCATGCCACGTCATGCGCAAGAACCAGCGCCCCATCCCGATCCACCCGCGCGACATGGACATTTGTCATCTGCACTTGGGCGGCGCACGCGGGCAGCGGCAAGGCGGTTGCGCTTGCCGGCGCGTGGGCCAGTGCCAGGATTGCCAAGGCGATCCGATTCATCGAATCCGCGAGAGCGAGACGGTTTTTGGCGGCGGCATCGAGGCAGGCACGAAAAAATCCTGGAGCAGGTCCTGGCTGGGGTCCACGCGGTAGCGGTCGAAATCGACAACGCCGTTCTCGGCAAGGAAATTGTCGTCGATCAGGAAATGACCGCTGAAGCTTTTGGGCTTGGAAAATAGCAGATAGGCCGCATCGGCCAAGATATCCGGGCTACGGCAGCGGCCCAGCGCCTCGCTACTCCAGGCGAACCGGATGGCCGCAGTGGCAATGGCCGTACGGGGCCAAAGCGCATTGAAGGCGACGCGCCCGGCGAATTCCGCCGCCATCCCCAGCACGCAAAGACTCATGCCGTATTTCGCCAGCGAATAGGCGGTGTGGGGGGCGAACCATTTGGGGTCGAGATCCAATGGCGGCGACAACACCAGGACATGCGGGTTCCGGGCTTTGAGGAGATGCGGCAGGCAATATTTGCTCACCAGGAACGTGCCGCGGCTGTTGATGTCCATCATCAGATCGAAGCGCTTCATCTCCGTCTCGACGGTGCCGCCCAGCGAAATGGCGCTGGCGTTGTTGACACAGATGTCGAGACCCCCAAATTCTGCCACCGTCGCCTCGACCGCCTGGGCCACCTGATCATCGAAGCGGATGTCGCAGGCGAGCGGCAAGGCGCGGCCTCCGGCACGCTCGATTGCTTCGGCTGCGCTATGGATCGTGCCCGGCAGTTTGGGATGAGGCGCCGAGGTTTTGGCGGCGATCGCGATATTGGCGCCGTCCTTCGCCGCCCGGAGCGCGATGCCAAGGCCGATGCCACGGCTGGCGCCGGTAATGAAAAGTGTCTTTCCCGCGAGAGACATGCGTGCCCGCTTGTTGCGTGGGGCTTTTGTAGGGTGTTTGAGGAATCACGGAAAGTGGGGGCATGGGCGCTGGCGATTGGGCGCGAGGATCGCTATAAGCGGCGCTATGGCCCCTAGAAGCACATCAATCCGCTACGGCGCGGTGGCGATGGCGTTTCACTGGGTGATCGCGCTCCTGGTCCTCACCAATGTCGCTTTGGGCATCACCTTCGTGCAGGTCCTGGACCGCCAGAATCCGATCCGGCCGGGGATCGTGCAAACCCATGAATCCATCGGCGCCGCGGTCCTCATTCTCAGCGTGATGCGACTCATCTGGCGGCTCGCCAATCCGGTGCCCGAGCTGCCCGCGGATTTCAGGCGCGCGAAGCGCATTCTCGCCCGTGGCACGCACTATTGTCTTTATGCGCTGATGATCCTGGTGCCCTATTTCGGCTGGCAACTAGCTTCCATTCCCGGCCGGCCCCTCATCCTGTTTGGCGGCGTCGATTGGCCGAAAATCTGGTACCTCACGGGCCTCGCCCCCCAGGCTCAACGCCATTGGGCCGGCATCATGGCGCCTACCCATATTACGCTGGCATTCCTGCTCCTAGCGCTTGCCATCGGTCATCTTTCGGCAGCCCTCTTCTATCATTTCGCAATCCGACGCGACCAGATTTTGCAGCGGATGCTCCCGGGCACCGATGTCACGCCGGAGAGGACCATCGGCCCTCTACCAAAGAAAGGCTGACCGCGGCGCCTGAAACCAGTACAAACCCGCATGGATCGGGTGACGGAAAAAATCGCGAACGACGGCGCCATTGGCCGCGCCGCGCAGCTCTTGCGGGAAGGAAAGCTGGTCGCTTTTCCTACCGAGACGGTCTATGGCCTGGGCGCCGATGCCACCAACGGCCACGCCGTCGCTGCCATCTTTGCCGCCAAGGGGCGGCCCCGGTTCAATCCCCTGATCGTGCATGTGGAGAATTTGGCGCAGGCCCGGCGTCATGCGACGTTTACGGGTTCGGCGCTCGACCTTGCGCAAGCTTTCTGGCCCGGCGCCCTGACGCTGGTGCTTCCCCGGCGGGAGAGTGGGCTTTCAGAACTAGTGAGCGCTGGTCTTTCCACGGTTGGCTTGCGCGTACCGCTCCATCCCGTGGCCCGCGCTCTGCTGGCGCAAGCCCGCCTTCCCATCGCCGCCCCCAGCGCCAATCCATCAGGCAGAATCAGCGCCACTTCAGCCCGCCATGTCGCCGAAGCGCTGGGAGAAAAAGTGGATTTCATCCTTGACGGCGGCGCGGCATGCCTGGGGC
>JBOHKF010000135.1:0-2646 GCA_050729015.1 Rhizomicrobium sp.
GGTCAGGCTCTGCAGGGTGCCAACCTGATAATCGAAAGTATTGATGGCGGCGCGGTAATGGGCGTTGTCGGCCGTTTCCGTGGATTGCGCCGTTGCCATCAGGTTTTGTGCCGCTTGATTGAGCAAATCTATGCGCAAGGTGACGCCCAGCGCACGGGCAAGCGCGTAATTGTCCTCGCCATTGGGATTGCCGGTGCCGGAAAGGGCGCAACTGGTGGCATTGCAGTGGCGCTCGCCCGCCGGGTTGGTTTCGTGACAGCCGAAGGCGCAGCCGCAGGACGCACCGCCATTCGGCGGACTGTCGCATTGGGCCCGGGTGTTGGCCACCATGGTGGCGATGCCGCTGGAGGTGGCGGCAATCGCCATCGAAGGGGAGTCGTCGAGAAGGAGGTAGAAATCTATGTTGGGCGGAAGGCCTCCGGTCGCGGTGGAGCTTCCGGCAAGAGCAATGCTGCTCTTGCCGAGCAGCGCCGAGAAAAACGTATCGTAATTCTCGCTGTAGCTCACCACCGCGGTCCGAATATTGCCCGGCGTGGTGGTGACCGTGACCGTCACGTTGGCAGGATTGTAGCTGATCTGCGACAAGGCGCCGGCCTGGCCATTGAAGGTGTTCTGCGCGACCGCCTGGGCTTGGGCATCGGTTTCGCTCATCATGGCGGGGGTGACGGCGGAAAGGGCGGCCGCGTCGGCAAAGCCTTCGAGCTGGGCCTGGCGATCGGCCGCCATCCCGTAATCGATTCCCGCCCCGATCAAGAGGCTCATGGGAATTGCGGCAAGGCCGGCAATGATCGCCACACTGCCGTCCGAGGCGCGGATGAACCGCTTCAAAAAACGAGGCATCGATGAGCCTGATCTGGAACCGGCCCAAGGGTAGGAGAGGCGGGTAAAAGGGCTTTTAAGCGGATCGGGAGATTGTTCGATAAAATCGAGCCAAAAGCTTATGATCGGCTCGAGAGAGCGCCAATGCGGGCCGCCGGTCGGCGGCGGTCATTTGAAACGCAGTGGGCGGGCGCCTGGTTTGTCGCGCATGGCAAGACAATCCGGTCAAAACTATACAAAGCGCCAATCTAGGGCGCCCGCCGGCAGTACCCTATTGGCACGCCCCGAAAGAGGACTAGTATTTCCCTTCAATTTAGGCGCAGGGGGCGCAAATGATATTCAAGACTGCCTTTCTCGCCGCGGCGTCGCTGCTTTTGGTTGCGACCGCGAACGCCGCGCCCGCCAATCTCCGCTATCATCTCGTCAAATCCGTGCCTCTGGGCGCGCCGGATCGCTGGGATTACGTGGTCTATGATCCAATCAGCCACCACGTCTTCGTGGCCCATGGCGACAAGGTTTCAGTGGTGGACGGCCGCACCGGCGCGGTGATCGGCAACGTCGAAGGCATGCCTGGCGGTACCCATGGGATCGGCATCGTCAGCCAGTTGAACAAGGGTTACACCGACGATGGCAAAGCCGGCGAGGCGGTGGCCTTCAATCTGCAAACGCTCAAGGTCGAGAAGCGCATCAAGGCGCAAGACGATGCGGACAGCATCGCCTTCGATCCGGTCAGCGGCCACATCTTCGTGGTGGACGGCGATTCCAAGGTCCTGACGGTGATTGATCCCAAGACCGACCAGGTCGTTGC
Source organism: Rhizomicrobium sp. (assembly GCA_050729015.1). GTDB lineage: Bacteria > Pseudomonadota > Alphaproteobacteria > Micropepsales > Micropepsaceae > Rhizomicrobium. Next base: position 1,628 of record JBOHKF010000135.1, read on the forward strand.
CACGGTGAATGGCGGCGGGGGGCTGGAATATTCGGTATCGGGCGGCAACGGCAAGCTTTACGTCAACGGGGCCGAGAATAAGGAACTGGTGCGCATAGACACCGCCACCAACAAGGCAGACGCGCACTGGCCGATTCCCAACTGCACCAGTCCCCATGGCCTCGCCATAGATCAGGCCTCGCACCGCCTGTTCGTGAGCTGCGTGAACGCCGTGATGACCATCGTCAATTCCGACAATGGCGATGTCGTTGCGACCCTTCCCATCGGCCGCGGCACCGACGCCGCCGCCTTCGATCCCCAGCGCAAGCTGGCATTCAGTTCCAATGGCGTGACGGGCGAGATCACCGTCATTCGCGAGATCGATCCCGACCATTTCGTGGTGGCGGGCGAGATCAAAAGCCCGGTATCGGGCAGAACGATGGGTATCGACCCGGATACGGGAAGGCTGTTCCTCGCCGCGGCAGACATAGATCCCAACGCCCCCGTGCCGCCCGGCCGCAACGGAAGGCCGGGGCGGCCCAAGCTGGTGCCGGGCTCGCTCAAGCTCCTGTTCTACGATCCCCAATCCTGAGGGGTTTGGCACCCTTTAAGATCGCTTGCCGCCCGCAACCTCCCCGAGGGGTAAGAGGTAGAGCGCCGCCGCAAGCTCGCCCAACGCCTGGCCTGCCATGTCCGAGACATTGCCGTCGTCGGCAAGCTCGATGTGATTGACGTAAAAGGCAAAGGCCAGATGCCGGCCATCGCGGGTGGTGGTGTAGCCGGCCAGCCCCTTGCCGGTCAGCATGTGCCGCCCATTGAGGAAATCCCGCCCGCCATAGGTGCCGGTCTTTGCAAAGACATGGCCGGCGGCAGGCGAACCCTTTTCGACATCCCCCAATGTGCCGTCCTTGCCAAGGACCGGCAGGTCGGTCTTGAACTGCGCAAAATCCGGCCGCCCTGCCATATAGGCCAGATAATGCACCACGAAGTCCGGCGTATAGAGCGCCACCACCGAGCCGCCCGCGCCGTCGGATTGGGAG
>JBOHKF010000136.1:0-4388 GCA_050729015.1 Rhizomicrobium sp.
GACGTGCTGGGCGCCGTCGGTCGCGACCTTCAACTCGCCGAAGCGAAGCGCCGGCCAATCACGGTTCAGGGCGTGCCGCCAGTCGACGATGCCCGATCCGACGTCGCCGTTCCCGGCAGCCCGCTCGAGATAGGCTGCGGCCGCCGGCAGGTAATATTGCTCGGTATAGTCGCAGACCGCCCGACCGGAGGAAAAGCGGTGCGTCAATCGCGCCATGCTTTCGCGTATGCGGCTCACCCAGGCGCCGGGAATGCCGTGCTCGTCGCGGGTATAGAATTCGGGGAGCACCTCGCGCTCGAGCAGGTCATAGAGCGCCTCGGCCTCGATGGCATCCCAGGCGAGATCGTCGTCGTGCTTCCGACCGTCTCCCAGCGCCCACCCGACGTCCGGCGCATAGGCCTCGGCCCACCAGCCGTCCAGCTCGGACAGATTGAGGCCGCCATTGACCAGCGCCTTCATGCCGCTGGTGCCGCAGGCTTCCCAGGGCCGTCTTGGCGTGTTGATCCAGACATCGACGCCCTGCACCAACTCCTGCGCCAACGCGATATCGTAATCCTCCAGGAACACAATGCGAGAACGGTAGCGCGGCTGGCTGGCCAGCGCGACCCATGCCGCGACCATTTCCTTGCCCTTGGTGTCGGCGGGATGGGCTTTGCCGGCGACCACGATCTGAATGGGTCGCCTGCGGTCGGCCATCAGCCCCTCCAGCCGATCCATGTTGCGCAGCAGCAGATTGGGTCGCTTGTATTCCGTGAACCGGCGCGCAAACCCCAGGGTCAAGATATTGGGGTCGAGCACGCCCTCGGTACGTTCCACCGTGTTTGCGTCGAACCCCCGCTCCCGCAGTTGGGCCTTCAGACGCTCGCGGGCGATTCGCACCAGGCGTTGGCGGCTTTGGCCCCGCATCGCCCATATTTCTTCGTCCGCGATTTTGGCGATGCGGTCCTTAAGGTCGCAAGATGCGCGCCGCCATCTCTCCTTGCCGCACGCCTCGGTCCAGATCCTGTCTGCCGGCGCCGAGTCCCAGGTTGGAACATGCACCCCGTTGGTGACATGACCGATCGGCACTTCGCAATTGGGCCAGCGCGCAAACAAGGGCTGAAAGATTCGCCGGCTGAATTCGCCATGGAGGCGGCTTACGCCCAAGGTCAGGGCCGAGCCCCGCTGCGCCAGATAGGCCATGTTGAACGGATCCTCCGGCGCCAACTGACCCAGCGCCAACAAATCATCCGTTAACACGCCCGGATCGTCCCATTCGGTCTTCAGAGCCGTGAGATATTTTCGCGCCATGTCGGCAGGAAAGAGATCGAAGCCGGCAGCGACGGGGGTGTGGGTGGTGAAGATGTTCCCGGCGCGGCAGGCCCAGAATGCATCCCAAAAGGACAGCCCCGCCTTGGCCGCGAGATGGCGCGACCGTTCGAGGATGGCAAGCGCGGCATGCCCTTCGTTGATGTGGCAGATTTCGACCTCAGGGTGGAGCGTCTCGATCACCCGCCAGCCGCCGATGCCCAGCACGATCTCCTGCATGATCCGGATTTCGTGACCCTGGCCGTAGAGCTTGGCGGTGATGCCGCGGTCCGCCGGACTGTTTAGGGGATCGTTGCTGTCCAGAAGATAAAGTGTCACCCGGCCCACGCGGGCCTGCCACACCCGGCATTGCACCTGGCGGCCGGGAAAATTAAGGCGCACCCTGAGCCAGCCGATCTCGGGAAGAGTGACAGGCTCGACCGGCATCGCAGCGGGTTCGTTATAGGGATAAAGTTCCTGCTGAAGCCCGGCGGAATCCACCGTCTGGCGGAAGTAACCTTCCTGGTAAAGCAAGCCCACCCCGACAGCAGGCAGATTGAAGTCGCTCGCAGTCTTGAGGTAGTCGCCGGCAAGAATACCTAACCCTCCTGCATAAAGCGGAAGCCCTGCACCGATGCCGAATTCCATGCTGAAGTAGGCGACTCCCCCCAATCGGGCGGAGCGATGCACGTCCTTGAACCAGCCCGGCGTTTCGAGATAGGCGCGCCGCGCCTGCGAGAATTGTGCCACGGTCTTGCAGAAGTCGGGGTCGGCGGCCAGCCGCTGCAATCGTTGTTGAGGCGCGTTCTGCAGCACGCTCCAGGGGTTTGAGGTGCGTCCCCAGATCTCGGCATCCACTTGTTCCCACAATGTGTCCGCCTCGTGATTCCACGTCCAACGCAAGTCGAGCGCGAGACTGCGCAGTTCGGACAATCGGGACGGCAAATCGGGCAGGGGCAGAGCGACCATAAGCGCTTTTCTTCCGGAGAATTACGGTGCGGGGGTGGCTGGACAGAGGACAATCAAAGCTTGTTGGCAAGGGGATGCAACCCTTTTTGCACTCCGGCATTTCGACTGCGGGCCGATCCTGCCCTCAAGGTTCAGGTCTTGACCGCGACGAGCGTGATGGAAAATCCCGGCCAGTGCGCGAGGGCGGAAGCGAGTGGATCAAACAGCGGCGGGAAAATGCGTAACGGCAGGACGATCAACCATCCCAGAACGGGATGGACCCGGGCGGCAACCCGCATCAACGCCGTCAGCTTCTGACTCGAAAAGCCACTCACATAGCCGATCCTTTGGACCTCGAAATTCGATTGCGCGCACAAATCCCGGAGGTCATTTGCGCAATAGCCTTTTCGGACGTGACCGCCATCTTCGATGGTCGAGAATGGGCCCAGGTCGCTCCTGGTGATCGGCCGGTAATCGGAACTTGGCGTGGTGAGAAAAAGCAAGCCTCCCGGTCTGAGACAAGCGGCCATGTCCTTCATCAACTTTAGGTCGTCGAGAATATGCTCGATATTCTCGCAACAGATGATGACGTCGAATTGGCCGCGGAAGTCGGATCGTCGGTCAAGTTGCCGCACATCCTGAACTTCAAAGGCGGCATGAGCGGTCTTGCAAAGCCGGGCTCTCTCTTCCGCGATCTTCTGGTTTCTTTCATCCCAGCTCAAGCCAAGGGCTCGATAGCCATGGCGCGCCAGGCCGATGGTGAAGGCTCCCGAGCCGCAGCCCACGTCGAGCAGCCTGTTCATGCCGGGCCCGGCTTTTGGCAGTTGCCGCTTGAGCCAGAGCCAACGATCCAGAACCAGCGTATCGCCGTGGATCAATGTCGCCGGCCACCCGAGCAGCCTGACCAGCAGCGAGTCCATTAGGCGGCGACTTCGACGGCCATGGCCGTAGCTTCGCCGCCACCGATGCAAAGGCTGGCCACCCCGCGCCTTTGTCCCCGGCGCTCGAGGGCCGCAAGAAGCGTGGCAAGGATGCGAGCGCCCGAGGCACCGATCGGGTGCCCCAAAGCGCATGCGCCGCCATGGACATTGAGGCGTTCGGCGTCGATATCCAATTCCCGCATCGCAATCAAAGCTACGACGGCAAAGGCCTCGTTGATCTCGAAGAGGTCCACGTCCTTCGTCCGCCATCCGATGCGGTCCAGCAGCTTGCGGACGGCAAAGACCGGCGCCGAGGTGAAAAGCGCGGGCTTTTGGGCATGGGTTGCATGGCCTACGATCTGCGCGCAAATCGTGGAACCCCGCCGCTTCGCCAGGCTCTTGCGCGTGAGCACCAGCGCCGCCGCGCCGTCGGAAATCGACGCCGAGCTGGCTGCCGTGATGGTGCCGTCGGGCGCGAAAGCAGGTTTGAGATGGGGAATCTTCTCCGGCCTGCCGCGATCCGGCTGCTCGTCGCGGGCCACCGTGACCGTTCCAGCCTGGACCGGCACGATTTCGCGATCGAACGCGCCTTCGCTTTGCGCCCTTTTTGCCCGCTCGAGCGAACGGAGCGCGTACGCGTCCTGCGCGGCGCGCCCGATCTGGTAGCTGCGGGCTGCATCTTCCGCAAAGGCGCCCATGGGCTTGCCGGGCTCATAGGCGTCCTCCAGCCCGTCAAGCAGCATCGAGTCCTTGACGCTGTCATGGCCGAAGCGCGCGCCCTTGCGATGACGGGTCAGAAGATAGGGAGCATTGGTCATGCTCTCCATGCCGCCCGCCACCACGAAGTCCGCGCTTTCCGCCGCCAGCATGTCGTGCGCCAGGATTGCCGCCTGCATGCCCGAGCCGCACATTTTGTTGATTGTGACGGCCGCCACGTCTTCGCCCAATCCGGCGCCCAAGCCGACTTGGCGCGCCGGCGCCTGGCCTTGCCCTGCCGTCAACACGCAGCCCATCGCGATTTGATCGAGCTTGGGAGAGCCGGCGCGCCTGACAGCTTCTTTCACGGCGATAGCGCCAAGTTCCGCCGCGCTGAGATCGGAGAAAACCCCTTGCAAACCGCCGATCGGGGTACGGGCATAGCCGGTGATCACGATGGGATCGTCTTGGATCATGTCTCCTCCGCCAGGCCGCGCGCGATCACCATTCGCTGGATGTCGGAGGTGCCTTCGTAGA
>JBOHKF010000137.1:0-5548 GCA_050729015.1 Rhizomicrobium sp.
ATTGGGCGGACGCCAAGGTCAAATCCCGCGACGTATACGCAGGTGTTTTCGCCGATTCGCGATTTATTTGCCATGCTGCCCGAGTCGCGGGAACGCGGCTACAAGCCGTGGCGCTTCAGCTTTAACGTAATGGGTGGGCGCTGCGAAGCCTGCCAGGGCGACGGCGTGATCCAGATCGAGATGCACTTCCTTCCCGACGTCTATGTCCAATGCGATGCCTGCACCGGCCGGCGCTACAACCGCGACACGCTGGAGGTCAAGTTCCGCGGCCATTCCATCAGCGACGTGCTCGACATGACGGTCGAGGCGGGGGCGGAGTTGTTCAAGGCGGTGCCGTCGATCGCCGAGAAGCTGGAAACGCTCAAGCGGGTGGGGTTGGGCTATATCTCCATTGGCCAGCAGGCGACCACCCTCTCCGGCGGCGAAGCCCAGCGGGTCAAGCTCTCCAAGGAATTGTCGCGCCGCGCCACCGGCCGCACCCTCTACATCCTGGATGAGCCGACGACCGGTCTGCATTTTCATGATGTGAGGAAATTATTGGAGGTGCTGCACGAGTTGGTGGAAGCCGGCAATACGGTGGTGGTCATCGAGCACAATCTGGAAGTGATCAAGACCGCGGACTGGATCGTCGATCTGGGTCCGGAAGGCGGCGATGGCGGCGGCGAGATCGTGGCCCAAGGCACGCCCGAAGCGGTCGCCAGGGGGCCCTCCTACACCGGGCAATATCTCAGAGCCGTGTTAAAAGGGCGGGTGCCGCTGAAACGAGTGAAGGCCGGGTGACACGCCGCGGCAAGCGGCGTTCATGAACTCGGCCCTCCGCCTTTCAGCGCCTGAAACGCGTGCGCGCCGGCGCCCAAAATCAGGCCGAGAGTCAAAGGCGCGAACAAAAACAGGATGCCCGCGGTCACCGGCATGGTCTGCGTCTCCGCGTGCATCTGGACCGCGACCATGGCGGGCGAGGTGATGAGTTTAGGGGCGATGACCGAAGTGCCCTCGACCGCCATTTCCACTGCCACCATGACGACCCTCACCGGAAGCGCCACCGCCAGAAACACGCCCAGCATGCGCCAGAAATTACCGTTGGAGAGAATCCAACTGCGCGGCAGCACCGGGCCGGTTTCTTCTACCGCCACCGCGGGGAGGAGAAATCCCAGGCGAAGTCCCACGAAAATCGCCGCCGCGTAAAAGATGGCGAGGGCGGCCAGACTGGCGCGCATGGCGCCCCCACCCAAGAGGCCGCCGCTGAGCATGCTGGCGATCATCAGCAGCGCAAACAGGAAGGCGATCATGCCCAGCGAGGCGCGAAACAGCCGCCATTCCGGCATCCCGAAAGCAAAACGCGCCAGCACAGCAGATTTGCGCGTGCCCAGCGCCAGTTGCACGACCGGGACCGCCATCATGGCAAAGAGCAGAAGGCCCACCAGCAGGAACAAGATAAGGCCCAGGAACGAGGGCCCGGCCAGGGCGAAATTGCGGGAAGCGAAGGCGTCGGCGAGCGCCGAAAGGAAGTGTTGCAACGCGAAAAACCCGATCACCGTGCCCAGGATCATGGGCAGCCAGATGAGACCGATGATCGCCCCCAGATGGGTGAAGGTGAACCGATAGGCCGCGCGGACCGTGTCCAAGACTGGGATTTTGATCATCTCACCGGCGGGGCCCGCGCGAATTTCTAAAATTCGTCGAAGGGGCGCAGGTCGTTGAATGCAGGGGGGCCGGGCTGGGTTGCCTCATGCCACAAGCCCGCCGCCCAGGTGGTAACCGCGGTCGCCACCGATGTGTCCAACAAGGCCCGCAGCGGCTCGGCCATCTGCGCCCAGCGCCGCCGCGGCACGAAAATGGCCAGTCCCACCGCGGTCGCAGCCAGTAAGCCCGCGCCCAAGGCGAGGCGGAAATAATTGGTTCCTCTGTCTTCTGTCATATCGCTCTCTTAACGCGCGCAAATGCCATAATGGCGGGCTTTGAACGCCCTGTCAGCAGCAGCGCCCGCAACAAAAACAAATTTTCGGCCATCTTCCGGCGGTTGTCCGGCCGTCCCGTGGGCCCGAGTGTTCCCGTACCGAATCAAGCTTTGCATGCGCGCGGTGGCCGATTTAAGGCATACCCATGAAAGGCATAGATATGAACGCCATCCATGTCATCGGCGGGGGCCTCGCCGGCTCGGAAGCGGCCTGGCAGATCGCCCGGTCCGGCGCCAAGGCGATCCTGCACGAGATGCGGCCCGGGCGCGGCACTTTCGCGCATCGTACGGCCGGTCTCGCCGAGTTGGTCTGCTCCAATTCCTTTCGCTCGGACGATCCGCTGAACAATGCCGTGGGCCTTTTGCACGAAGAAATGCGCCGGATGGGTTCGCTGGTGATGGCGATGGCCGACCGCCATAAGCTTCCGGCAGGAGGCGCGCTGGCGGTGGACCGCGAGGGCTTCTCGGCCGCGGTCACGGCGGCCTTGACGGAGCATCCGGGAATAGCCATCGCGCGCGAGGAAGTCCCTGAATTGCCCCCTGAGGACTGGGGCAGCGTGATCGTGGCGACCGGGCCCCTCACTTCGGACGCTTTGAGCGCCAGCGTCATCGCGGCCACCGGCCGGGAGCACCTCGCCTTCTTCGACGCCATCGCTCCCATCGTGCATCGCGACTCGATCGATTTCTCCGTGGCCTGGTTTCAATCGCGCTATGACAAGCAAGGCCCGGGCGGAGGCGCTGCGGACTACATCAATCTTCCCCTCGACGAGGCCCAATACCGCGCTTTCGTGGGACATTTACGCACCGGCGAAACCGCAGACTTCAAGGCCTGGGAAAGGTCCACGCCCTATTTCGAGGCCTGTCTTCCCATCGAGGTGATGGCGGAACGTGGGCAAGACACGCCGCGCTTCGGGCCCATGAAGCCGGTGGGGCTTTCGGACCCTCGCACCGGCAAGCGGCCCCACGCGGTGGTGCAACTCCGTCAGGACAACAAGCTGGGAACGCTATGGAACATGGTGGGCTTCCAGACCAAGCTTCGCCACGGCGAACAGATGCGCATTTTCCGAACCATTCCGGGGCTCGAGAAGGCGCAGTTCGCGCGGCTCGGCGGCCTTCATCGCAACACCTTCATCCATTCGCCGCTTCTGCTGGATGGCACGCTTCGCCTCAAGAGCCGGCCGCATCTTCGCTTTGCCGGCCAGATCACCGGCGTCGAAGGCTATGTGGAGAGCGCGGCGATCGGCCTTCTCGCGGGACGGTTCGCTGTCTTGGATTCCCGCGGCATCGAGGCCCGCCCGCCGCCTTCCACCACGGCCACGGGCGCCCTCCTCGCGCACATCACCGGCGGGGCGTCGGCGCCCACTTTCCAGCCCATGAACGTGAATTTCGGGCTCTTTCCTCCACTCTCCGGGGATGCCCCACTCTCCGGGAATGCCCCCCTCTTCGGGAATGCCTCACTCTCCGGGAATACCAAAGGCAAGGACCGCAAACCGGCGATGAGCGACAGAGCACGCGAGGATCTCTCGTCGTGGCTCGAAGAAAAGCCGACAGCGACCCGCGCTAAATCCGTCCCTTGAGGGCGGCGGCGAGGAGAGTGATTTGCCGGCGCTGAATGGGCACATCGCGGCCCAGACGTTTCAGATCCAGGCGCTTCAGATAGAGAGGCACGAGTGCCGCCGGCAGCATCGCCGGCAGCGATTTGCCGGGCCTTGTCCGGCGGGCGCGCTGAAAATGCTCGCGCGCCCTTGCCGCCAGGCGCGCGATGGCGAGGGTTACCCGGGAATTGGCCATGGCTGCGAAGGCCGCATCCGGGGCGAGGTCTCCCATAAGTTCCAGCGGCAGATAGAGCTTGCGGCGGCGAGCATGGAAGAGAGACGAGCGCAGGAGACCGGCGATGCCGTAGGCGAGAGCGGCTTCGCGCAAGCCTCCATCGGGGCCGCCGAGAATCTGGGCGGCGAGCCGCATCAAGGCGCCGCCGGTGGCGTCGAGATAGGCTTCGAGCGCGCCAAGATCGGCAAAACACTCCGGCGATGAATCGAAGGCGCGGGCGGCGATCATGGCCTCCACCGGCGCCAGCGCCAGTCCCCTTTCGCAAAACAGCGCCGCCAACCCGCGCGCCGCGTCGTGGGCGCGCGGAGAGCCCCGCGCCGCCTCCTGCGCCGTCTCGCCCCACCACTGAAGCCTTATCGCGCCCAGCAGCGGTTCGCGAACGATCTCCGCGACATGGGCCAGCTCATGGTTGAAAACATAAAGCGCGTGCAGATACGCCCTCGCCTCGGGCGCGGCGAACAGGCTCGCCAGATAACGGTCGGGGTCGACCCGGCGCGCCCTCCAGGCAAGACGACCGGCGAGGCTGCCGTCCATTTTCAATCCGCGAGGGAGCCGCGGCCCCGGCCCGTCTCAGATGTGCGATGCCGCCACCATGCAGAACAGCATCGGAATGGAGAGAAGGGTGTTGATCCGGCTGAACTGGCCGGAAATCTTGCCGGCGGCGGCCTTCTCGGGCGGCGCGAGGTTGGGAAATTTGCCGTCTATGTTCAGCGCCCTCTGCTGGTTGGGCCAGATCAGGAACCAGACATTGAACCACATGATCGTACCCAGCCACATGCCGATTCCGATGAGAATATAATTGGTGTTGACGAAGCCTTCGACGGCATCGAGCGTGTAGGCTTGGACGATAGTGCCGTTCATGGAAGCCAGCCCCAAGCCAAGAACGATGGTGGACATGGCCGACCAACGGAACCAGAAGAGCGCCGACGGCGTGATGTAGCGTCCCAGCGCCGGCCGCAACTCCTCGGGAATTCTCGGCGCGGTCGGCGTCGACACGAAATTGAAATACCAGAGCAGCCCGATCCACATCACGCCCGAAGCCACATGCAGCCAGCGGACCACAAAGCTCCAGAATGTGTTGTCGATCGCCCCTCCCAGCGCGCCGTATAGCACCGCCAAGAGAATTGCCAGAACGAAACCGGCGATCACGACATTGCGCAGATTTCCCAAGAACGCGGCCATGCCCCTCCCCCGTTTTGAGTCCCAACGGCATTTTGCGCCCCTCCCCCACCCTCTGCAAGCCGGCTATCGCCGGCGGCCGGGCAGACGAGGAAGGCGGACCGGGCAAAAAAGGCTCGGATCGTCAGTCTCTTCAGATCGTCAGTCGCTTGGGATGAGCGACATTCAGCCAGGCGATCACGATCAGTCTGGTCACCATCACGGCGGTGAAGAAGGAGGTGATGATGCCGACCCCCAGGGTGACGGCAAAGCCGCGGACCGGTCCCGAGCCCAACTGGAACAGGATCAGCGAGGCGATCAAGTGAGTCATGTTGGCGTCGATGATGGTGGTCATGGCGCGACGAAAGCCGGTGTCTATCGAGGCAAGCATGGAGCGCCCGTTGCGCTGCTCTTCGCGGATGCGCTCATAGATCAGCACATTGGCATCCACGGCCATGCCCATGGTGAGGACGATGCCGGCGATGCCGGGAAGAGTGAGGGTGGCGCCAAAGGCGGTCAGCGCCGCCAGCAGCAGGACAACGTTCAAGGTGAGGGCGACGTCGGCGAAAATCCCGAACAGGCCATAGCGCAGGAAAATGAAGG
>JBOHKF010000138.1:0-1620 GCA_050729015.1 Rhizomicrobium sp.
GGCGGAGCCCATGAACACCTGAAGAATCCCGGCGCCACCGGCAAAATCCTGCTTGTTCCCTGACGTCTTTCCCGGATTGGTCCGGCGGGAGAAATTCTTTGCCTTCGACGGCCGGCCGGGCTAAAAACCCCGCCTTCCTCGACAATGGATTATCGAGCGAAGGGACAGGCTGGATAGGCCCGCCCTGAGGAAAAGGATTTCGCCATGGCCGCCGACCCCAAGCCCCTGATGCCAAAGGCCACCGCCGTCTGGCTGGTGGACAATACCTCTCTTACCTTCGAGCAAATCGCCGATTTCTGTGGCCTGCATCCCCTGGAAGTGAAAGGGATCGCCGACGAGGATGTGGCCAAGGGCATCAAGGGCATGGATCCCGTGACCTCCGGCCAGCTTTCCCGCGAGCAGATCGAAGAGGCTGAGAAAAGCCCCCGGCTCCGTCTCAAGATGGCCGCCCCGAAGCACAAAATGCCCAGCGTACGGCTCAAGCGGGCGCCCCGCTACACGCCCGTCTCCAAGCGCCACGACAAGCCCGATGCCGTCTATTGGATCATCCGCAACCATCCGGAATTCACCGATGCCGACATCATCAAGCTGATCGGCACCACCAAAGCCACGATCCAGAAGATCCGCGAGCGTTCCCACTGGAACGCGCCCAACATCAAGGCGGTCGACCCGGTCACTTTGGGTCTTTGCTCGCAACTGGAACTGGACTTGGCAGTTACCCGGGTCGCCGACAAGCACGAACGCGCCCAGAAACGCGCCGCCAGGAAGGGCCCCACCTTGAAGCCGGTTAGCGAAAGCCTGAAAACCCCATCCGAAGAGGGCGCCCCCGCGCCCGACGATTACCAGCTCTCCCGCGAGTTGGAGCAGGATTAGAGATAGTGCAGAACGATCGCACCTAAAACCAGGACCAGGACGATCACCATCGCTGCTTCAAGGTAATTGTCTAGGAGGTCCTTGGCTTTGGCACCGAAGAAATAAATCAGTGCGCCCTCGAGAAACACAAAACGCAAAGACCGCGCCCCCGCTGAGTAAATCATGAACAAAAAGAGGGGCAATCCCGCAAGACCGGAAGCGATGGTGACGATGGTGTACGGGATTGGAAGAAAGGCCTGCGCCACGATCAAATAAGAATGGTGGGCGTATTGCTGGCGAAGATTTTCCACGTCGGTCAATGAAATATGGAGCACCTTGATCAGCCAGAGCCCTACCGTATTCCAGAACAGCGCGCCGATAGCGTAACCCACAACGCCGCCCATCACGGACCAGAGCGCGCACCACAGGCCTAGGTGAAACGCACGCTTGCGGTTGGCCAGCATCATCGGCAGCAACAAGATGTCTGGCGGCAGTGGCAGGAAGAACGCTTCGGCAAAGGCGACACCGGCCAGCGCCGCCCAGGCATGGCGGCGGCCGGCGTTTTTCAGCGTCCAGGCATAAAGCGCCCGCAACCCGCGCGGCTTGGCAATTTCCGACATCAGGGCCTCTACTCGACAATCAGGCGCCTCGGCAATAGGGCCAAGCCTTCCGACACGCCATTCTCCTGCGGTTCGACCATTTTTCCTCGCAACCCGGCACCTGGGATAGTCGAGGCTCGCACCCCTTCATCTTCTAGCAAGCCTGGAC
>JBOHKF010000139.1:0-3045 GCA_050729015.1 Rhizomicrobium sp.
TTCACAATCATGGTCTGTGGCTCATGCCCAACCTGGCTGCAGGCAAGCAAGCTCGCCGGGCGCAAAAGCCCCTGGTCGTTTCTCCTCGCGGAATGCTGAGTCCGGCCGCGCTGATGTTTTCCCGCTGGAAGAAGCGGGCGGTTTGGGCCGCGGGCCAAGGCCGGATGTTGCGGCAAGCCGCTTGTCTTCATGCCACCAGCAATCTCGAATATCAGGAGTTGCGCGCTCTGGGACTGAAAAACCCGGTCGCCGTCGTCGCCAATGGCGTTGACCTTCCGCCGCCGATGCGGCGGCTTTCGAACGCGCCGCCCACTGTTCTTTACCTGGGCCGCCTTCACCCCAAAAAAGGCTTGGATCGCCTGCTTCATGCCTGGGCGCGCATTCAAGACGGCCATCCGGATTGGCGGCTTCGGATCGCCGGCCCGGCAGAAAGCGGTTATGGCGGCGAGCTGGCGCGCCTCAATTCGAGGCTTGGATTGCGCCGGCTCTCGATCGAGGACGGGCTCTATGACGATGCCAAGCTTGCCGCGTATCGCGACGCGGCTCTGTTCGTTCTTCCCAGCCTGAGCGAGAATTTCGGCTTGACAGTGGCCGAGGCCCTCGCGCACGGCCTTCCGGCGATTGCGACCAAGGGCACGCCGTGGAGCGGTCTTGACCGGGAAGGCTGCGGCTGGTGGATCGAGCATGGCGTCGAACCGCTTGCCCATGCGCTAAGCCGGGCCATGAAAATGCCGGCAGACGATCTCGCGGCGATGGGCGCCAAGGGACGCGCCTGGATGGCGCAGGATTATTCCTGGGAAAAGGCCGCGTCCGACATGGCGAGCGTCTATACATGGCTGACCGCCAAAGGCGAACTACCGGCCTTCGTTCGTCTGGATTGAGCGCGATGCTGGACAAGATCACGCCGGTGCTTCTCACTTTCAATGAAGCGGCGAACATAGAGCGGACGCTGTCCCGACTGAATTGGGCGGCCCGAATCGTGGTGGTCGACAGCTTCAGCACCGACGACACGCTGGCGATTCTGAAACGCTTCTCGAACGTCAGCCTTTACCAGAGAGCGTTCGACAGCCACGCCGAGCAATGGCGTTTTGCAACCGGTGAAACAGATATCGCCACCCCGTGGATTCTCAGACTCGATGCCGATTATCTCCTCGGCAGCGCCTTGATCGCCGAACTCCAGTCGCTCGACGACGATTCCTCGATCGTCGCCTACCGGATCGGCTTTCGTTACGCAGTTTTTTCCCGCCTGCTGCCCCAGTCGCTCTATCCGCCCAATACCATCTTGCTCCGGCAAGGCCGCTTCCAAGTGATCTCCCGCGGCCATACCGAAGCGTGGATCGTGGAGGGGCGCGAGAAGAATTTGCGATCAAAAGTGATTCACGACGATCGAAAATCGCTCGCTCGCTGGGTCTCTTCCCAGCTCCGCTACATGGAACTCGAGAGGCAGACGCTGGACCGCAGTTGGAGCATCAAGACCTGGCTTCGCACCCACCCGCCCTTAATGCCGATATGCGTTTTCCTTTATTGTCTTTTAGGAAGGGGCCTTATCTTCCAGGGGAGGGCGGGCATCTACTACGCGCTGCAACGGACCGTGGCAGAGGCGATGCTGTCGCTTTTGCTTCTCGACCATCGCTTGCGGGAGTGAAGTCCGGCAACGACAGGGCGGGCGCGCCAAAGTTACAGTCCGTTCAGGCGCGGGAGGACGACACCGAATTGCCATGCCCAACCCGCTAAATTAGGTTGATTTGCGCTGGACCCGGTCCATGGTTGGAAGTTCTCGGCCGATGATTTACAGGCTATTCTTTTGGGCCGCCTGTTCGTTGTTGCTGACCCTTGGCCCGGTCTCAGCGCAACTTTCTGCCAGTCCGCCGCCTGCGCCCGCCAAGGCCGCGGCCCCGGACGTTCCCAAAGCGCCATCGTCCGTGGAAAATGCGCCCGCTGCCAGCCCGACCGAAGAAGGGAACGGATATACCCTGGGCAGTGGCGACAAGGTACGGGTGAGCGTCTTCGGCCAAGCGGATTTGGCCGGGGAATATGTGGTGGACGGCACCGGCTTTGTCCAACTGCCCTTGATCGGGCGGACCAAGGCGATTGGCCTGACCGTCACGGAATTCCAGAAGGAAGTGGCTGCCAAGCTTGCCAATGGTTATCTGGTCAATCCCAATGTTGACGTGGAAGTTGTTAATTACCGCCCCTTTTACATTCTGGGCGAGGTCAAATCCCCCGGCCAGTACGCATACGTCAATGGTATGAGCATCTTGAACGCCGTGGCGCTGGCGGGGGGCTACACCGATCGGGCAGACAAGAGCGACGTCTATATTCGCCGCAATGGGTCGTCCAAGGAGCAGGAGCTGCCGGCCGAGGTTTCGACGAAAGTCTATCCCGGCGACATCGTCAGGATAGCCGAGCGATTTTTTTGAATCGGCCCTGACTGCCTCGAGGAAGCGCGAATGTTGCCATAGACGTTAATTTTGGGCGCAGGCTTCACAATTCCTTAACCGTTCAAGAACATCCATGCCTGATCGCGGGGCACAAGGTCTTGTTTGCCATGGGATCGAGGACCGTGGTATTCTTCTTGAAATCCCGAAGGTTAGAAAGCCCTTAGGGGGGTCCGGAGCATGACAAATTTGATGCGTGGTGCGCACCGTGGAACGCGGGCGATGATAGTGGGCTTGTTGCCCTTGGCCGCCGGAGCGTTCCTTGTGCTTTCGCCTCTGGCTTTGGCCCAGTCCGACGCGCCGACCGCGGCGGAACTCGCAGCGATCCAAGCCGCGGTTCAGACCGCTCTTGCCGATGTCGATCCATCCTTGACCGGCACCGCGAGAACCCAGGCGATCGCCCAGGCTCTCGCGCAAGTGGCGGCGAGCGAGATCGCCAATGTCGGTCCGGCGGCAATCGCCCCCGTCATCACCGCCGCCATCGCCGATGGCGTTCCGCCCGCTCAGGCCGTTGCTCCCGTGCTTCCCGCTGCCATGAATTCCGGTGTTCCGCCCGCCGCGGCCATCAGCGCGATCATGATCGGATCAGCCGCCGCAGGGGCGTCCG
>JBOHKF010000140.1:0-5634 GCA_050729015.1 Rhizomicrobium sp.
ATTCAAGCCGGCCACGATCGCGCGCGAACGGGAATCGGCGATTTGCGAAATCAAGGTGACGGCCGCGTCGGGCGCCGCATCGAGGCTCCGGTAGCGCGCCTCGAAGTCCCTGATGTCGGTCAAAAGCTCGTAATCGGCGTGAACCGCATCTTCCTCGCGCGCCACCGCCGCGATCCGCCCGGAAGCTTCGAATCCGGCGATCAGCGCCGCCTGGACCAGACGAGGCAGGCGGTCCGCCCATTGCGCGTTGGCGTAATAGTCGAGCTCCGTCGGGGTCCTGGTAAGGGCGATGCGATCGCCGTCCAGTGCATCCGACGCATCGGGCCGGGCGACGGCAAGCGCCCAATCCACCTTGCCGCCCGCCCCGCTTCCCGTCGCGCTCTGGGGCAGCGGCGGACGCAGCAGATAGATTTGCGACGCCGGCTGAGGGCCGATGAGGTTTGTGCAGGCCGAAAGCAGCAAGGCGGTGCCGGAGGAAAGAACATGGCGGCGATGAAGAGGGGGCATCATTTGCCCCGCCCGCCCGCGCCGGTGGGCGGTTCGTATCCCTGGCGGCGGTCGCCGAACAAAAGCCGCGACGGGTCGTCGTTCAAGCGATCGGAAAGCCTGGTGAGGCTTGCGACCAGCCGCCTGGTCGCATCCATCAAGCCGGAAAGCCGGGCGAGGCTGTCGCGATTGACGAAGGCGTCGGCATCGTCGGCCACCTTGCCATATTGCTTGAGCGTCGCTTGCGCCTGGCGCAGGGTCGGCCCGAGGCTTGCCGCGCCTCTGCCGAGATTGGCGCTTGCGGTCTCGGTGTTGGCGATGATGGCGTCGAGCTGGGCCGCGTGGCTGGCCATCCCGGCGGTGGCCCGATCGAGATTGGCCAGCACCTGGGTCAAGGCCTGGCGATTGCGGTCGCTCAAAACATCGTTCAGCCTCGCCGCCGCTTGCCCGAGCCGGGCCACCACTTCGGGCGCCGACTGCTCCAGTTGCTGCAAGGTGGATTGCTTGGCGCGGATGACCGGATATTTCTGCCCCGGCATGGCCGCCAGCAGGGGCGCGTTTCTGGTGCCGCCGCTGATTTCCACATAGGACGTGCCGGTCAGGCCCTGGCTCTCGATGGAGGCCTCGCTGTCTTGCCGGATATCGAGATGCGGCGCGACTTGCAGGGTGGCGATCACCCGTTGCGGATCGTTGGGATCGAACTCCAGATCGGTGACGCGGCCCACTTCGATGCCGTTGTAGCGGGTGAGGGTGCCAGTGCTGAGGCCGGTGACCGGGCCTTTGAAGTCGGTCTGGTAGTAGGAATATTCCTGGGCATATTGCGCGCCGGCGAGCCAGAGTATGGTCACCACCAGTCCGATCACGCAGGCGACCACGAAGGCCCCGACCGCGACATAATTGGCCTGCGTTTCCATCGCCTCAGCCGATCAGCGCCGCGCGCCCGCGCGGGCCCGAGAAATACGCATGGATCCAGGGCGTGGAATCCTGCCTCAGCTCGGCGAGGGTGCCGCTCTTGATCCTGCCGTCCACCAGCACCGCGACGCGGTCGCAGATCGCCCGCAGGCTGTCGAGATCGTGGGTCACCATGAACACCGTCAGGTCCAGGCTTTGCCGCAAGTCGGCGATCAATTCGTCGAATTGGCCGGCGGAAATGGGATCGAGCCCGGACGTGGGTTCGTCCAGGAACAGAAGCTCGGGATCTAGCGCCAGCGCGCGCGCCAGGCCCGCCCGCTTCTTCATGCCTCCGGAAAGCTCGGACGGATATTTCTGCGCGGTGTCGGCAGAAAGACCGACCAGCCCGATCTTCAGCGCCGCGATCTCCTCCATCAACGCCTCGGACATGGCGGTATATTCCCGCAACGGCACCTTGATGTTCTCGGCTACCGTCTGCGAGGAGAACAGCGCCCCTTCCTGAAACAGCACGCCCCAGCGCATTTCCAGGGCGCGCATGCGGCTGCCTTCGGCAAAGCCGGTTTTCCTGCCGAATATCTCGATCGTTCCCTCACGCGGCTTGTTGAGGCCGATGAGGGTGCGCAACAGCACCGACTTGCCCGAGCCGGAGGCGCCGACCACGCCCAGCACTTCGCCCTGCATGACGTCGAGGTCGAGGTGGTCGTGCACGATCTTGCGGCCAAAACCGGTGACCAGGCCGCGGATGCGGATGATGGTCTTTGCCGCCATTCAGAGTCCCAAGACCGAGAACATGACGGAAAAGGCGGCGTCCAGCACGATCACCAGGAACACCGATTCGACCACCGAGCGGGTGGTCAGCAGGCCGACGCTGGCGGCGTTGCGCTCGACATTGAAGCCTTCATAGCAGCCCACCAGCGCGATCGCGAAGGCAAACAGGGGCGCCTTGATCAGGCCCACCATGAGGGTGTCGGCGCCGACCGCCTGGCTCAACTGCCGCAGGAAAGCCGGAATGCCGATGCCGAGATCGAAGTAGCACATCGCCGCCCCGCCGATCAGCCCCATGATGTCCGCGTAAAAGGTGAGCAGCGGCAGCGCGATCACCAGCCCGATGATGCGGGGAAGCACCAGCGTGTCCACGGTATTGAGACCCATGGTCTGCATCGCGTCAATTTCTTCAGTGACCCGCATGGTGCCCAGATGGGCGGTGAAGGCCGACCCCGAGCGTCCGGCGACGACGATCGCGGTTATCAGGCCGCCGATTTCGCGCAAAATCCCCACCCCCAGAAGATTGATGGTGAAGATCTGGGCGCCGAACTGCTTCAATTGATCGGCACCCTGATAGGCGAGCACCACGCCGATCAAAAGCGAGAGCAGTCCGACGATGGGAAGGGCGCTGATGCCGGTCTCTTCGATCTGGTGGACAAGGGCGGCGACGCGCAGATTCTTGCGCGGCGCCACGATCATCTCTCCGGTCTCGACCGTGACCCGCCCCAGATAGCCCAGCATGCGCCAGCCCTGGCGGGCGACCTGGACGCTCGCCTTGCCGATCACATAGAGCCGCCGGACCGCAGCCCGCATGCGCGGCCGGGGCACGGCCGGGGACGGCTCGCTTTCCCGGGCGAGGTCGAGCTTGCGCATGAGCGGTCCGTAGCGCTCCGGCACTCGCACGTCGGCGATACCCTGACCCGCCTCTTGCAGGAGGCGCGCGGTGCGAAGAAGAAGCCAGGCGCCGGTGGAATCGAGCTTCTCGATGGCCGAGCCGTCGATGGTGAGGGCCCCGCCGGGGACGGCGCTCAGGCTCCGCAATTCCCGGTCAAGCCGCGGGCTTTCGGCAATGGTCCACCGCCCGCCCGCTCTGAGCGTCCCCGGCTCCAGTCTGAACCAGGCGTCGCCTGGAGCTGTGTTTCCAGCAAGGCTCATGTCGTAAGGACCACCCCGGAACAACCTTCAAAAATGCCGGGAAGGGTGGAAAAGTTCCTGCAAGGCCCCGATCCCGGATAATTGGGAAGGGTGAGTCGGCCCCATCGCAATCGGCCGGGGGCCAGTTTTGGGTCGCGATTTGGAAGGAAGGCGCCAGCGATGGCGCAACAAAATGACGAGATTACGACTCCGGCAAGCGCAGTCTGACACCCTTTTCTTCGGCTTCCGCGCTATCCGGGCAGGTCGCTAAGTGATTTTCTTGCCATTGGGCTGGCTTATTTCAACCCGAATCTGATTTCGTATCCCTTTTGGAATAGCACAAATCCGATTTTTCTCTCTATATGGGTCGCAATTCCGAACGGAAAACCGCGTCACACTTTTCCTGGAATTGCCTTAGATCGGCCACCAGTCGAGCTGGTATTGATAGGCCTTGTCGGAGGCCTGCTGGGTCCAGCCGCCGCCCAGCGCGATATAGAGGCTGACATCGGCCTCAAGCCGGGCGAGTTTGGTTTCCACCAGCACGTCCTCGGCGGTGAACAGCGTCTGCTGCGCCTGCAACAGCGAGAGAATGTCGATCGTCCCTTCGCGGTATTGCAGCTCCGAGATGCGGAAGGCTTCGGTCGAAGCCCGCACTTCTTCGGTCAGCGCCACCAACTGGTCGTCGTCGGCCGACACCTGCCCCAGCGCGCTTTCGACATTGGAGAAGGCATCGAACACCGTCTTGCGGTAATCGGCGATCTGTTCCTGCTGCTGCGCCAGCGCGAGCTCGGCGACCGCTTTTTTGGCGCCCCCGTCGAAGATCGTCTGGATCAGGGAGGTGCCGATGCTCCAGGCGAAATTTGCGGGATTGATCAGGTTGCTGAGAGCCTGCGAGCCATAGCTGCCCGAGCCGGTCAGGCCGATGGCCGGAAAAAACGCGGCCCGCGCCGCGTCGACATTGGCGTGGGCGGCGTAGAGGTTGGCCTCGACTTCGGCCACGTCGGGCCGGCGCAGCAGCACTTCCGAGGGCAGCCCGCCTTGAACCAGCGGCGACACCAGGCCGTCCAGATTCTGGGCCTTGACGTCGAAACCTTCCGGCGCCCGGCCGAGAAGGATCGCCAGCGCATAGCGGGCCTCGCGCTCCTGCTCGATCAGGCCGGGAAGATTGGCTTCCTGGGTGGCGACGGTGGCTTGCTCCTGCGCCAAATCGAGATTGGACGATACGCCGGCCACGACCTTGGCCTGCACCACGGTCAGGATGCGCTTGGCGGCGTCGATGTTCTGGCGCACGATGGCGATGCGCTGGCGGGTGGCGAGGACGGTGAAATATTCCTGGGCGACGCTGCTCTCGGTGGTGAGACCGACCACGGTCTCGGCATAGCGCGCCGAACGCAAATTCTCCCGCGCCTGGCGCAGGCGGTCCTGGTTCAGGCCCCAGAAGTCGAGCTGGTAGCTGGCGGCAAGACCGGCGCTGAAGCTGTTGGCGGTGCGCGCCACGCTGGTCGTGGCAGGTACTTCCCGAATGACCCCCCCCGGCCCGGTCGTGAAGCTGGGCAGGCTCGAATGGCTGCCGGTTCTGGTTCCGCTGCCTTGCAGGTTCACCACCGGCAGCAGGTTGGCAAAGGCCTCCGCGTCGGTGGCTTCGGCCTCGATCACCCGCGCCGAAGCGGCGGCGAGGTCGAGATTTTCCTTTTGCGCGGTCTCGATCAGGGCCGGCAGTTCATCGCTCTTGAAATTCACCCACCAGTCGGCATCGGGCCAGACGGGAGATTGCCGGTCCACCACCGGGGCGGTGAAGGCCTGGGGCACGTCGCCGATGCGGTTCATGGGGGTGGGATTGGGGGTGGTACAACCGGCGGCAACAAGCGCAAGCATGCTGACGGAAAGACCGCTGAAAATCGCTTTCATGGAAATGCTCATGGAATGAATGTGACGCCCGCCGGCCGCAAAAGCCTATGCCCCTCTTACCTTGCGCATGGCAAGGGAGGCAAATATGGCGAGAAGCGCTTTTCGTACAAGGGCCTGAACTGTAAAGCTTTGTCGCGGGGCCCGAGCCGCGCGCCGTGCCGAAGGAATTGCCGCGGAAAAAGATGGACGGCCGGACGATCGGCTTTGCGTGGGGGGCACCAAAGCCGGTCCGGCCGCCCGGCGGCCGTATCCCTTGGTGGAGCGCCGAACGGACACAGAGCCGCCGTCGAGGCTAGACCCGAGCCCAGGCAGGGGAGAAGATCGCAGGCAGCGCAAATTTGTAATCGAATGTCGCCAATTCCCGGCTTGCAAAAAAGCGGCGAAACAAATGCACGCGGCCGTTCGGCGGCCAACGTCTTTCTAAAGAGG
>JBOHKF010000141.1:0-3427 GCA_050729015.1 Rhizomicrobium sp.
AACAGGTGCCGAGACGCTTCTGCGGGTGACGGGCGACTCGCCGCTTATTGATCCGGGTTTCACCGACATGATCATTGCCGCACTCCATAAAAGTGGGGGCGACTTTGTCGTGATGGCGCCAGGCGCCCTCTGCGCTCACGAAGGCGTGGATGTCTTTTCGCGCAAGGCTCTGGACTGGCTGACCAGCCACGCGGCCGACGATCCGGTGGCGCGCGAACATGTCACGAGCTACTTCAAGCTTCACCCCGAGGGAATCCAAGTCGTAACGGTACCCGCCTATGAGCCGCTCGCCGTTCCCTATGAACGGATCAGCGTGGACACGGTGGACGATTTGATGCTGGTTCGTGCTCTTTATAAGGGGCTCAAAGCGGCGCCGGGCGAACTGAAACTGGCGGATGCGCTAAGGTTGATGCGCGAGGACCCGTCGTACCGGCTGATCAACGCTCACGTCCGCCAGAAGGCGATCAAGCAAAAGGAACGTCATGCACTTATCTGTTGCCAGGCGGGCCGTACGGCGGGACTTGGCCATCTACGCCGAAGCCTGTCGCTGGCGCGCGCGCTGCGCGACCGGGAGGGATTTGGCGTCCTGGTGGGCGTGAAGGACGAGGGCAAGACCGCAGACCTTATCCGCACCGCCGGCTTCGAGGCCGTTTCCCTTAAAGACAATGGGGACCTCAAGAAGGTGGCCAGTTCGCGCAACTTTTCGCTTGCGATCCTGGACGTCAAGGATTGGCTTGCTCGCAGCGACGTGAATGAATTGGTGCAGCAACTCGGCACGACGGCGGTTATTGACGATGGCAGCGATCGCCGGCTGGCCGCCACGCATGCGTATTATCCGCCCGTTCCCGGGCTTCGCGAATTATCGTGGGCCGGCTCGCCCTGCCAGGTACGCACCGGCTGGGACTGGTGCGTTCTTGGCTTCGACCCCGGCAGGCTGAGGCCTGCGCCCAGGAAGAAAACCCGCGTTTGCCGCGTGGTGGTGAGCATGGGCGGGGCCGATCCCATGAATCTCACGATTGCTGCAGCCGACGGGCTGGCGCAAGTGAAGCAGGCAATCACCGCCGACTTCATTATCGGCCCCGCCTTTTGCGACCCCGAACTGGTCCGCAAGCACGTCCAATCGGCGTCGCCTTCATTCCGGGCCGTAGAAGGCCGCGGCGATCCCGCCTCGCTTTTTGCAGGCGCCGATCTTGCTTTGATCGCCTTTGGCGTCACGGCCTACGAAATCGCCGCTTTGGGCATACCGGGCCTTTACATTTCGCTTTCTTCCGATCATGCGCGGTCTGCTTCGGCTTTCGAGGAAACCGGTCTTGGCGTGGCGCTTCCCCAGCATCCCACGCGGCAGGACATTGCCGCCGCTGCCGCGTCCTTCCTGAATGACGCCGCAAAGCGCCGCGCGATGGCGGAGGCCGGGCCCCGCCTCGTGGACGGCAAAGGCGCCTGTCGCATCGCGGCCGAACTCGCGCTCGCCGCGGAAAACGTCATTTCAATCTGACCGGCCGCCTTTCCCGCTGTCACCCAGGCGTGCGCCATAATTGGTTCCGGCAGAGACTTCTATGATGGTCAGCAGTTCAAGCCCGGCATTTTCCAAGCGGCAATCCATGCCCGCCGGCACGAGCGTCGCTTCGTTCTCCAGCAGGAGAAGGGCGTTGTCGCCATAAATGACCCGTCCCGCTCCGGAGACGACGATCCAATGCCGGGCAGGTTCGCCGGACCCTTGCACGGAAAGCGAGGCGCCGGGATCGACGACAATGCGGCTCGTTTGGAAAATACCTTCCCGATCGAGGCTCTTGCACGAACCCCAGGAATGACGAACGCTCCGATCGCCGAGATGCCGATGGCTGCCATCCTGCTCCATCCGATCGACCAGCTTCTTGACATCTTGGGCGGCCGACCTTGGTCCAACCAGAACCGCATCGGCCGTGGCGACGACGATCATCTTGTCCAGCCCGATCCCTGCCAGCATGGGACCTTCGCTCCGCAAATAGCAGTCCTGTGACTCGAGCTGGAGCACGTTGCCCGAAAGGACGTTGCCGCCATCGTCCTTGTCCGAACTGGCCCACAAGGCATCCCAGGACCCAATATCATTCCAGCCCATCCGGACAGGGACAACCGCCGCCTCGGCCGTATGCTCCATCACCGCATAGTCGATCGAGATCGCCTTGCACGCCGCGAACGACTCCTCGTCCAGGCGAAAACCGTCCCGGTCGGGCTTGCCGTTTGCAAGGGCGGCCCGGCATCGGCTCACAATGTCCGGCTCGTGTTTTTCCAGCTCCGTGAGGAAGCGCCGGGCGCGGAAAACGAATATTCCGCTGTTCCAATAGTAACCGCCCTCGTGGAGGTAGCATTCGGCAGCCTGGCGGGAGGGCTTCTCGACAAAGCGCTCTACGTCGAGACTCTCTTCTCCATCGGAAAGGGGCTTTCCCGCCTTGATATAACCGTAACCGGTCTCAGGTCCGGATGGCGCAACCCCCAAAGCTACCAGATATCCCTTTTCCGCGGCGGCGCACGCGCAGGCTGCGGCGCGTCTGAAGGCATCCCGGTCCTTGATCACATGGTCGGCCGGCATCAGAAGCAGGATGGCGTCGGGATCGATAGCCGAGATTTTCAGCGCCGCCACCGCTGCGGCAGGGGCGGTATTGCGTCCCTTGGGTTCCCACAGGATCGCGTCCGGAATGACGCCCACCTCGCCAAGCTGCCTGGTAATCAAGGTCCGGTATCCCACATTGCCGACAATCAGCGGCTTTGCGAACTCCGGGCCTTGCGCCCTGAGCGCTGTATCCTGAAGAAGGCTGAGCCGGCCAGTCAGCGCCAGCAACTGTTTGGGAAGCTGACGGCGGGAAAGCGGCCAAAGCCGGGACCCGGCGCCCCCGGAAAGAATCACGGGACGGATCATGATATTGGTGCCGTCATGTGCTGGGCTTTTTATTCATATTCGAATGATCTCCTCGTGACCGGTCAAACCAGGGGGATTTACCTAACCCATGGCTAATCCTGTTGCCAACATGCCACGCCCGGTACCCGCTCCTTGCATTGACACAACCGCAGGGCTTTGCGTAGAAAAGCCGAGCCGGTTCAGAATATTACAAGGAGCCTGACATGCGGATTATCGGTGCTGCCCTTCTGGCGTCGAGCCTGGTCGTCTCAACTGCCTTTGCCGCCGCCAATGCCGCCAGTCCGTTGCCGGCCGGCAAGCCTGCGGGTGTAAAGAAGGCGCAGATGGCCGACAACACCCTCTTGCTGGTCCTTGGCTTGGGCGTTGTGGCCGGCGGTATCGCTTTGGTCGCGTCCGGCAACGGGCATAGCTCTGTCGCGACCACCACAACCGCGACGACCGGTACCGGCGCGCCCTGAAGCGCGTTGGGCTTCAGCCCGGCGGCCGTAAAATCTCGATCTCGATTTTTCCGTTCTTTGGGCTGAGGTGCT
This sequence comes from Rhizomicrobium sp., assembly GCA_050729015.1. Taxonomy (GTDB): domain Bacteria; phylum Pseudomonadota; class Alphaproteobacteria; order Micropepsales; family Micropepsaceae; genus Rhizomicrobium. Next base: position 3,427 of record JBOHKF010000141.1, read on the forward strand.
G